>NZ_JBFMKP010000001.1:0-278326 GCF_040786235.1 Aquimarina discodermiae | reverse complement strand
ACTAACTGTATGTGAGCTTTTTCTATATTTTGATTCCATAAATCTAAAATATAGATTTTTATAGTACTAAAGTAACTGCACTAAAGTGCAGGGTTTTAAACCAGTTTTGTGACCAATAAAAACAAAAACGCTGTGCGAATGTCTATGACTTCGCACGTTTAACACACGACAAAAACAACAAAAGCTGCGATACCATAAAACATGTCACAGTTTTTTTTAGACACTACGAAGTTTCAAACTTCGTAGAGCATTCACATAAAAAGCAGCACGCTGTGCGAACGATCGCTGTGCGAATGTCTATGACTTCGCACGTTTAATAAACGACAAAAACAATAAAAACTGTGATGACATAAAACGTGTCACAATTTTTTTAGACACTACGAAGTTGCAAACTTCGTAGAGCATTCACCTAAAAAGCAGCAAGCTGTGCGAATGTCTATAACTCGCACGTTTAACACACAACAAAAACAACAAAAACTGTGATGCCATAAAACGTGTCACAGCTTTTTTATACACTACGAAGTTGCAAACTTCGTAGAGCTATAGTTACATTATTCTAAACGCTATCAACTTATTTTTTTATCTTTCCGTGTATGGAAACTACTGGATACAAAATTAGAGATCAGTCAAAACCACATTTTGTTACTTTAACTGTAGTGGGTTGGATTGATGTCTTTACAAGAAAAAGCTACAAAGATATACTTATAAACAGTCTAGACTATTGTATTAAAAATAAAGGAATGGTGGTATATGGCTATGTCATTATGAGTAATCATATTCACCTCATCATTCAAAGTACAGAGAATGATTTATCTGGACTTATCAGAGATTTTAAAAAGTTTACGGCAAAGGAAATTATACATCATATCCAATCAAATCCTGAAAGTCGAAGAGAATGGATTTTACCATTACTTAAAAAGGCTACCACCACACATAGCCGCAATAAAGAATATCAATTCTGGAAATACGGAAATCACCCAGAAGAAATCTATAGTCAGAAGTTTTTATGGTCTAAACTAGATTACATTCATTTAAATCCGGTAAAATCAGGTATTGTGAATAAAGCTTCTCACTATATCTATTCTAGTGCTTCAAGCTATGTGAATAATAGTGGCCTTATAGAGGTAACATTAGTAGACAATCCTATGATCAATGTACATAGTGATACCTCATTCTGGAAAAGTATTTCTTGGTAAAAGTCCTACGAAGTTACAAAACTCGTAGAGCATTCACATAAAAAACAGTAAACAATGATATATAAAAAAATTACGCTCGAGGAGACAAAATAAGAACAAAAAAATCGCTCTGTGACCAGAGCGATTTTTATGATTTGTGTGTGAAAAAGAGTGTTATTTTGCTCCCCACTCTGCAAGGGAGTCTTTGTTCATTTTGACATAATCGGCATTACCTGCCTTTTCTGCTAATGCTAACGACGTTTGTGCTGCTTTTATTGCACCCGCTTTATCTCCAGACTTTGCATAAATTAACGATTGTTGTCTATGCATCCAGAAAGCAGGCTCTTTACGACTAGCAATTGCTTTATCGATATGCTCTTTTGCCTTTGCAAAATCACCGGTATCTTTATAAAAAGTAGCCGCTCTATAGTGGTCTCCGGCAGATGGTCCAGCCATTACCTTTTCGATACTTGCCAAAGCCGTTTTCTTGGCAGGCACCTCTATTTTTACAGCAGCTTCTGTACTTTCCCAAATCAAGTTAAGTTTTGCAGAATCCATTGTAAAATCACTAAACATAAGCGTAAATGTTTCTACTTTAAAAGGAATTGTAGTAGCTTTTACTGTAGCTTTTGCAGCTACTTTGGCGTCATCCCACTCACGTGGTGTCCCCCAGTTTTCTGTATCGCTGTAAAAAATAACTTCCCAATTTTCTTTTCCTGGTTTTGTAAAAATGGCATACGATCCTTTTTTAACCTCTTTACCTTCTATTTTTACATCATCACTAAATGTAATTTGTGTGTTTTTATTTGCTCCGGTTCTCCATAATTTATCAAAAGGAACCAGGTCTCCATAAATAGTTCTTCCTCTCATGCTCGGTCTCGAGTACTCTACAGCAACATCTGTAAGCCCAATAACTTGCTCTATTTTTGAAGCAGGACTAGGCTGAGGGGTTTTTACTTGTGCTTCTATCCCAAAAGATAACGTAGCAGCAAAAAGAAATAAAACAATCTTTTTCATGGTGTTTATTTTAGTTTTTTTAGAATTAGTGTAACGAAAATAAGGATTACACTTACATTTTGAGTTAACAAAAACATAAAATAAGTGTGGTATATTTGCAGCCAACAAAACAACAACCATGAGAAAATACATATCAGAAATCATAGGAACCTTTAGCTTAATCTTTTGTGGTACCGGTGCTATGACTATTAACGAAGTAACGAGTGGTGACGTTACCCATGTTGGTATTGCTATTACGTGGGGTCTTATCGTTATGGCTATGATATATGCCTTCGGAGAGATCTCTGGAGCGCATTTTAACCCAGCCGTAACCATTGCCTTTGCTTATGCCAAAAAATTTGAATGGAAAGAGGTTCCCAAGTACGTTGCTGCACAGTGTTTAGGAGCGATACTGGCCAGTGCAGTTATGTTATTTCTTTTTCCAGAAAGTGAATATCTAGGAGGTACTATACCAAAATTAGACGAGCTTAGAGCCTTTGTATTAGAACTACTTCTTACCTACTTTTTAATGGTTGTCATTATTAATGTATCTACAGGTTCTAAAGAAATAGGTACGATGGCAGGGATTGCAATTGGTGGTGTGGTATTATTAGAAGCTATGTTCGCGGGTCCTATGACGAATGCTTCTATGAATCCGGCAAGATCATTGGGTCCTGCCCTATTATCTGGACATTGGGAACACCAATGGCTCTATTTTGTCGCTCCTGTTATAGGTGCGTTATTGGCAGTTTTAACCTGTAAAGTGGTAAAACCTAAGAACTGTTGCACCAATTGTTAAACATGCAATAACTCGTAATTACAAACATGTTTTATGGTTTCACCGTAAATCGTATCATAAATTTTAATATTTTTTGGGGAGGGTGTTGAAATGTAAGAGAATTTAAATATTTTTAACTAATATTTAATAAAACCTATTTAGTGCATACCCAATGAAACATTTTTCTAATGAATTTTGTGAGTTAGAACTATTCGAGCATTATGTTGTTGTTACCATTCAAGAGAATGTTAATTTTACACTTGAGAAAGCTACTGTTATACGTGATAAACTTCGCAAATACTACAAATCAAAACATTTTATATTAATTAGCAACCGAAAATTTAATCATACAGTATCCTACGACATTTATAAGCATGGAGCCCTATCCAATATGAAAGGAATTGCGATTGTTTCTACCAATTGTGAGGAGCGTAACAAAGCTCTTAAAGAACAGCCTTTATACGGAAAGTCGTTTACTTTTTTTGATTCTGTAGAAGACGCGAAATCCTGGGCAGAGACTTTTTTTTAAACCTAAAGTAAAAAACCTCCGCTAAAAACGGAGGCTGATTTAATAACATAATTAATGAAAAAAAACATCTTGCTTATTGGCGGTAGTTACGGAATAGGTTTCGAAATCGCCCTTAAACTTTATAGTGATCATACTATTTTTATAGCTTCTAGAACTTCTGAAAACTTAGGAAACCTGGAAGTTACTCATATTCCCTATGATGCGGCAAAAGATGAAATTGATACCTCTAGTCTTCCCGAAAGAATTGATGGGTTTGTATATTGTCCGGGGAGTATCAACCTAAAGCCTTTTAAAATGCTTACTCCAGAAACTTTTGTAGAAGACATGCAAATCAATTTTATGTTTCTGGTAAAAATTATTCATAAGCTATTACCAAGATTACAAAAGTCAGAACAAGCAAGTCTTGTCTTCTTTAGCACCGTAGCCGTAAAAATAGGAATGCCTTTTCATACCAGTATCGCGGCAGCAAAAGGTGCTATAGAAGGATTTGCAAGAGCCCTGGCTGCAGAGTACGCTCCCCAGTTTAGAGTAAATGTAATTGCACCATCATTAACAGATACTTCTTTATCAAAAAGATTATTAAGCAATGACAAAAAGAAAGAATTGATGGATAACCGACACCCTATGAAACGCATTGGACAAGCAGAGGATATTGCCAATATTGCAAAATTTCTACTTAGTGATGACAGCAACTGGATCACGGGGCAAGTAATTGGGGTTGATGGCGGAATGTCTACATTAAATGTTTCTTAAATCTGTAATATGCTTACAAAAGTTTCAATATTTTGGTTTAGAAGAGACCTTAGACTTACAGACAACATTGGTCTTACCAATGCTTTAAAAGGAAAACACCCTGTCGTTCCTATTTTTATTTTTGATAAAAATATCACCAAACAACTCCCTAAAGATGATGCTCGAATAACTTTTATTTTCAACACTTTACAAAAGATTCGAAAAACGCTTCAGGATCATCATCATAGCTCTTTATCCATATATTATGGTACTCCAGAAGAAATTTTTAAGCAGTTAATTTCTAAATACCCTATCTCAGAAGTACACACAAATGGTGATTATGAACCTTATGCATTACAAAGGGATACAAAAATTGAAAACCTATTAAAAGAGAAACAAATACCTTTTTTTAGTTATAAAGATCAAGTTATTTTTCAAAAAAATGAAGTAGTAAAATCTGATGGTTCACCTTATGTAGTATATACACCTTATAAAAAGGAATGGAAGAGGAAATTTGACTCCTTACAATTACATAATGATGACTCTCAAAACTATCTAGGTAATCTCCTTAAGAATACTAATTTACCTAACATCTCACTGCAAGAAATTGCGTTTATAGCATCGCAAATTAAGGTTACAGATTATCATGTCTCGCAAGAACTAATCCATAATTACGAAGCTACAAGGAACATTCCTTCCTATAAAAATGGCACCTCCAAACTAAGTCCACATCTTCGGTTTGGAACCATTGGTATTCGAACACTCATAAAAAAAGCCATTGCCGATACCAATGAGACCTTTTTATCAGAATTGATCTGGCGGGAGTTCTTTATGCAAATTCTTTGGCATTTCCCTTATACCAAAGAACAATCTTTTAGACCAAAATACGATCGCATTGTATGGAGAAATGACGAAGATGAATTTAGAAAGTGGACACTAGGCCAAACAGGATATCCGTTGGTAGATGCAGGGATGAGACAATTAAACCAAACAGGCTATATGCATAATAGAGTAAGAATGGTCGTAGCCAGTTTTTTATGCAAACATCTATTAATAGATTGGAGATGGGGAGAAGCTTATTTTGCAGAAAAGCTTTTGGATTATGACATGGCCGCCAATGTAGGAAACTGGCAATGGGCAGCCGGTTCTGGTGTAGATGCAGCTCCATATTTCAGGATATTTAACCCCACAACACAAATCACAAAATTCGACCCAAAACATGCTTATATAAATACCTGGATAAAAGACCTTAATGATTTCTCGTACCCTTCTCCTATTGTCGAACATAAATTGGCCCGAGAACGTTGCTTAAAAACTTTTAAAACCGCTTTACAGTGATCTAGAATTATAACATTTCTTTAATACTGAAAATTGAAGTTTTTTGTAAATTAACATTGTCTTTTATTCTTGTATTAATTGGAATAAAAACATCTTTATCAATCACACATATAACTTAAAATAACACTAAAAATGAACACACAAGAAGTTGCCAATCGTTTAATAGAGCTTTGTCGCCATGGAGAAAATATGCAAGCCATCAAAGAGCTTTATGATCAAAACGTTGTAAGTAAAGAAATGCCTGGATCACCCAATGAAATAGTATCGGGTAAAGATGCAGTATTTAAAAAAAGTGAAGAATGGTATGCTTCTGTAGAAGAATTTCATGGTGGTGAAATTTCTGATCCTGTTATTGCCAGCGATCATTTTAGTTGTTCTATGAAAATGGATTGTACTTTTAAAGAGCAAGGACGTATGCAAATTGAAGAAGTGTGCGTATATCAAGTAAATGATGGTAAGATTACAGAAGAGCAATTCTTTTACACCATGCCCGGTAATTAGTATTTTTCAAAAAAATAGTACAATAGTATATAAATCATCGATATTATAAGCTATAAAGAAAAGGTCTCTATATGAGGCCTTTTCTGCTTTTAATCACTTTCCATTACATAAAATAGGACCATCAAAGACGCTATTTATTTCTCTTTCGAATGAGAGAAGTAAAATATTCACAAATATTTAACAAAACCATTGTAAGGATAAGGTAAAACCACAAAAAACAGTTAATTATCTGATAATAATTAGGTTTTTCAACATAATGTTTAATTTTGAAGTAACTAATTTAAATGCAAACCTTAACTCAACTTATTATGAAAACTCGATTATCCTTATTCTTGGGATTGTTCGTAGTATGCTTTGGTTTTTCCCAAACTGAGGGCTATTGGACAAAAAATATTCAAAAATTTAGTGCCAAAAATATTTCTTCTTTAGGCGCAGATGTAAACACAACAAACAAGACTATTTACAGATTAGATGAAGATGGTATTAGAAAAGCACTTGCCTCCTCGCCCCAAAGGGCAAGATCATCTGGTAATTCTGATGTGATCATTTCATTTCCTAATTCAGAAGGTCAATTCGAACAATATCGTATGACACAAACTTCTGTTTTACACCCCGATCTTGCCAAAAAATACCCTACTATAAAATCTTATGTGGGTCGAAGTGTTAGTGGTGACGGAAGTCAAGTACATTTAAGCTTAGGTAGGGATGGACTTCATGCTATGTTTTTTAAACCAGGAGCTAAAACTAACTATATAGATCCTTATACCACAAATAGAAAAAATTATATCGTATATGGTAAAGCAGATATGAGTGCAAGAGGCGCTTTTAAATGTCATGTTGAGGAAACCATTGGGCCAAAAAACATAGCTCCTAATTATAATGATGTTCAACAAAGAAACCCTAATGACGGTACTTTAAGAACCTATCGATTAGCAATAGCAAGTACCGGGGAATACTCTCAATATCATCTTAGAAATCAAGATATACCTGCTAGTGCTACACAGGCTACAAAAAAATCTGCGGTTCTTTCGGCAATGAATACAACTATGACACGTGTTAATGGAGTCTATGAGAAAGATCTTGGAGTTACAATGCAAATTGTAGCTAATAATGATAAACTTATATTTTTAAATGCCAATACCGACAATCTTACTAATAATAATGCCAGCGCACTTATTAATGAGAGTCAAGCGGTTTGTGATAGTCAAATCGGGAATTCAAATTATGATATTGGGCATACATTTAGTACCGGTGGCGGTGGATTGGCAGGACTAAGTGTAGTTTGTAGAAATGGAAGAAAAGGAAGTGGTATTACTGGTCGGGACAAACCTATTTCTGATCCTTTTGATATTGATTATGTTGCTCATGAAATTGGCCACCAGTTTGGTGCTAATCATACTCAGAACAATTCGTGTAATAGAAATAGTCGAACAGCTATAGAGCCAGGTAGTGCATCCACAATTATGGGCTATGCAGGTATTTGTTCACCTAACGTTCAAAATAAGAGTGATGATCATTTTCATGCGATAAGCATACAAGAAATGTGGTCACATGTTTCTCGAACATCTTGTGCAAAAGAAACTATTACTGGTAATAACGCTCCTACTGCAAACGCAGGTAGGGATTTTACCATTCCAAAATCAACTCCTTTTGTATTAAAAGGATCTGGAACAGATAGCAACGCTGAGGATAAATTAACCTATAACTGGGAGCAAATGGATACTCAGGTTGCGACTATGCCGCCAAGAGCTACCAATACGGGAGGGCCTGCTTTTCGTTCGATACCGTCTAAAACATCTCCTGATAGATATATGCCAGATTTGGCAACTGTAATAGCTGGTAATACTGCTTCAACTTGGGAAGTAGTTCCTTCTGTGGCAAGAACTATGAATTTTAGGCTTACGGTAAGAGATAATCATGTAGGTGGAGGTAATACCGCATCTGATGATACAAGAATTACGGTAAGTGGTGCAGCAGGACCATTTGTGGTCAATGCTCCTAATACAGCGGTAAGCTGGGCTGCAGGTTCTAGTCAAACAGTAACATGGAATGTAGCCGGTACGACAGGAAATGGTGTGAATGCTGCAAATGTAGACATTCTATTATCTACTGATGGAGGAAAAACATACCCGGTTACAGTCGCCTCTGCAATACCTAATGATGGCTCACATAGAATTACAGTACCAAACAATAGAGGTTCTCAAAATCGAATCATGGTAAGAGGTACAAATCATATTTTTTATGATATTTCTAATACAAACTTTACTATTACTGGTGGTGTAGTAGATAATGAAGCTCCTTCTATTCCTTCTAACGTAACCGCATCTAACGAAACTCAAACAACGATTGATTTATCATGGACCGCTTCTACCGACAATGTAGGCGTAACAGGATACGAAATATATCGTGGTAATACCAGAATTGCTACTATTGAAGGTACCAGATATCAGGCGATGGGACTAACTCCAGGTACGGAATATTCATTTAGAGTAAAAGCAAAGGATGCTGCAGGTAATATATCTGGATTTAGTAATACGGCTACAGCTACTACACTACCAGAAGCAGACACTGAAGCGCCTACTGTACCATCAAGATTGGCAGCTAGTAACGAGACACAAACGACTATTGACCTTACTTGGGAAGCATCTACCGACAACGTAGGAGTAACAGGATACGAAGTATACCAAGGAGAAACTATGATTGCAACGGTTTCAGGAACAAGATATCAAGCTGCTGGATTAACTCCAGGTACCGAATACTCTTTTAGAGTAAAAGCAAAAGATGCGGCGGGTAATGAATCTGGGTTTAGTAATACGGCTACAGCTACTACACTACCAGAAGCAGACACTGAAGTGCCTACTGTACCATCAAGATTGGCAGCTAGTAACGAGACACAAACGACTATTGACCTTACTTGGGAAGCATCTACCGACAACGTAGGAGTAACAGAATACGAAGTATACCAAGGAGAAACTATGATTGCAACGGTTCCAGGAACAAGATATCAAGCTGCTGGATTAACTCCAGGTACCGAATACTCTTTTAGAGTAAAAGCAAAAGATGCGGCGGGTAATGAATCTGAATTTAGTAATACAGCTACTGCTGCTACCTTACCAGATGACAATACCGATACCGAAGCACCTACTACACCAACAGATTTGACAGCTTCTAACGAAACACAAACAACTATAGATCTTAACTGGGGAGCGTCTACAGATAATGTGGGCGTAACGGGATATGATATCTATCAAGGAGATACCATGATTACTACCATAACAGGAACAAGATACCAAGTAATGGGACTAACTCCAGGTACCGAATATTCTTTTAGAATAAAAGCAATAGATGCTGCAGGAAACAAATCTGAATTTAGTAATACAGCTACTGCTTCTACCTTACCAGATGACAATACCGATACCGAAGCACCTACTACACCAACAGATTTGACAGCTTCTAACGAGACACAAACAACTATCGATCTTAACTGGGGAGCATCTACAGACAATGTAGGAGTAACGGGATATGATATCTATCAAGGAGATACCATGATTACTACCATAACAGGAACAAGATACCAAGTAATGGGACTAACTCCAGGTACCGAATATTCTTTTAGAATAAAAGCAAAAGATGCGGCGGGTAATGAATCTGAATTTAGTAATACAGCTACTGCTGCTACCTTACCAGATGACAATACCGATACCGAAGCACCTACAGAGCCTTCAAGATTAGTCGCAGCTAACGAGACACAAACTACTATAGATCTTACCTGGGAACCATCTACAGACAATGTAGGAGTAACTGGATATGAAATATACAAAGGTGATGAGATGATTGCTACAGTTGAAGGAACAAGATATCAAGTAATGGAGCTTACTCCGGGAACCGAATACTCATTTAGAGTAAAAGCAAAAGATGCGGCGGGTAATGAATCTGAATTTAGTAATACAGCTACTGCTGCTACATTACCAGATGACAATACCGATACCGAAGCACCTACAGAGCCTTCAAAATTAGTCGCAGCTAATGAGACACAAACTACTATAGATCTTACCTGGGAACCATCTACAGACAATGTAGAAGTAACTGGATATGAAATATACAAAGGTGATGAGATGATTGCTACAGTTGAAGGAACAAGATATCAAGTAATGGAGCTTACTCCAGGAACCGAATACTCTTTTAGAGTAAAAGCAAAAGATGCGGCGGGCAATGAATCAGGGTTTAGTAACACTGCTACTGCTGCTACATTACCAGATGATAATACCGATACAGAAGCACCTACAGAACCAACAGAGTTAATGGCCGGTAACGAAACACAAACTACGATTGACCTTAACTGGATGGCGTCTACAGATAATGTTGGTGTAACAGGGTATAAAGTATATCAGGATGGTGTTATGATTGCAACCGTAGAAGAGACAAAATATCAAGTAATTAACTTAATAGCGGGTCTAGAATACTCTTTTACTGTATTAGCTCTGGACGCTGCAGGTAATAAGTCTAAGTTTAGTAATACTGTTACTGCATCTACATTACCAGAAGATATTTTTGATATAGAACCTCCTACGGCTCCAACGGAATTAGTAGCCTCGAATGTAGAACAAACAAGTCTATTGCTTACTTGGATGTCATCTACAGACAATGTAGGTGTAACGGGGTATAATGTATACCAAGGTACGGATATGATTGGTACTACCGAAGAAACATCTTTTAATGTTTCTGGATTAACTGCATCAACAACATATGAATTTACGGTAATAGCGATGGATGCTATAGGAAATATGTCTGAGTATAGTAATGTGGCAACTGCCACTACCAAAGATGAAGATACTACCAATATTTGTGAAGGTGTAGCACCATGGCAATGGGGAGTACCTTACCAAACAGGAGATAGAGTAGTATATAGAGGAAATCTTTTTGAAAAATTAGTAAGAGGATGGAAGTTTATAGCGAAATGTGGCGCTAGTTCTTGCGAAGGTATTGACGACTGGAAATCAGGAACTTCATATAATTCAGGAGACAAGGTAGTTTATAGAGGTAACCTATGGCAACGTACAGACAGAGGTTGGATATTTGTTTCATCTTGTGGAGCTAAGTCTAGTAAGATAGCACCACCACAAGAAAGATTTGCTATTTATCCAAACCCAAGTAGGGGTACAATAAACACTACCTACACTCTGTCTGACCAGCGTACAACATATAGTATTTCTGATATATTAGGTAGAATAGTGGTTAAAGGAGATTACACATCGACATCATATGATGTTTCTCAATTAAAAGCTGGAACCTATATTTTTATAATTACAACAAATAAAGCGTCTTATAAAACAGCTTTTGTAAAAGAGTAAATATATATAAGTAATACATTAATCATTTTTTAGTAAAGTATAGTTTGAAAGAGGCCGCAATTGCGGCCTCTTTTTATGTTCTATATTTTATAAAGCTCTATACTGGCAAAGATACTCGTTTACAAATATTCAACTTCACTAAACTATAATAAGCTAATCGTTGTATTCCTACTCTTCATTAATTTAAAAAAAATTATAAAAAACACATGAAACCGTATTTTTTATACGCAAAATCCATAAAAACAATTAATTTATTAAATTATTCTTAAAAAATATACAGATAATTAACAATATCTATATTTTTACTAATACTAATCAAAACTTCAACTAATTATGAAAACAAAACTATTGTTATTCGTAGGTTTGCTCATGCTTAATTTTGGCTTTTCCCAAACCAACATTTGGAAAAAATCAAGTTATCCAAAACCACAACGTCTTACAGGTATTTCTTCAAAAATAAACACACAAAACAAAACAATCTATCATCTAAACCTTAAAGCTCTAAAAAACGCTCTTTCTCATTCACAACTTAGATCTAAATCATCAGGCTTATCAAAAACAATTATCTCTTTTCCTAATGAATCAGGGCAAATGGAACAATACAGAGTAACAAAAATCTCTGTTCTTCATCCTGATTTATCAAAGAAGTTCCCTTCAATAAAATCTTATCTGGGAACTCATGTAAACAACCCATCAAAATCTATACGCTTTAGTGTTGCAAATGATGGGTTTCATGCTATGATTCTAACTTCTGGCCTAGAATCAAAATTTATAGATCCTATTTCTATCGACAATAACCGCTACGTCGTATATACAAAAGGGGATATGACATCACAAGGAAATTTTAAATGTTTGGTTAGCGAAAGTGGCTTACAAAAAAGCATTCCAGATTTTAACAGTTTTCAAAGAAATGCGAATGATGGTAAGCTTAGAACATACCGTCTGGCAATCGCTTGTACAGGTGAATATTCACAATTTCACCTCAATAATCAAGGAGTATCGTCTGGAGCAACAGATGCAGTAAAAAAAGCAGCAGTACTTTCTGCCATGAATACCACAATGACACGCGTTAATGGTGTCTATGAAAAAGATTTGGGGGTTACCATGCAAATTGTTCCTGACAATGATAAAATCATATTTTTAGATGGGAACACCGACAATCTTTCTAATAATAGTGCTGGAGCACTTATTAATGAAAGTCAGGCAATTTGCGATAGTGAAATTGGTAGCGCCAATTATGATATCGGACATACATTTAGCACCGGTGGCGGTGGTTTGGCTAGTTTAGGCGTTGTATGTATCAACGGACAAAAAGCAAGAGGTATTACCGGTCAAGGAAATCCAATTTCTGACCCTTTTGATATTGATTATGTAGCTCATGAAATAGGACACCAATTTGGTGCCAACCACACTATGAATAACGCTTGTGGGGGTAATAGAAATAGTAGTACTGCCGTAGAACCAGGTAGTGCATCTAGTATTATGGGATATGCTGGTATTTGTGCTCCAAACGTACAAAACAAAAGTGATGATCATTTTCATGCAATCAGCATCCAAGAAATGTGGGCACATGTATCTAGCACTTCTTGTGCTACAGAAACTGTGACTGGCAATAATACACCTACTGCAAGTGCGGGTAGTAATTTTACCATTCCAAAATCTACTCCATTTGTATTAAGAGGATCAGGAACCGATGCAGATGCAGTAGATATATTAACCTATAACTGGGAACAGATGGATGTACAGATTGCTACCATGCCACCTGCTGCTACATCGACAGGAGGGCCTGCTTTTAGATCGATCTCCTCCTCTACCTCGCCAGATAGATATATGCCAGCATTGGCTACAGTAATAAGTGGTAATACAGCATCCACCTGGGAGGTAGTTCCATCTGTAGCAAGAACCATGAATTTTAGGCTTACAGTAAGAGATAATCATGCTGGTGGTGGTAATACCGCTTCAGATGACACACAAATCACGGTTAGTGGTGCTGCAGGTCCATTTGTAGTTAACTCACCAAATACTGCTGTTAGCTGGGCTGCAAATTCTTCTCAAACTGTAACCTGGGATGTAGCTGGTACTACAGCGAATGGTGTAAATGCAGCAAATGTAGATATTTTGTTATCTACAGATGGAGGAAATACATATACGGTAACTATTGCAACTGGAGTACCAAATGATGGTTCTCACGATATTATAGTGCCTAATAACCAAGGAACTCAAAACAGAATTATGGTAAGAGGGTCGGGACATCTGTTCTATGACATTTCTAATGCCAATTTTACCATTACAGAAGCTATTATAGATACAGAAGCACCTTCTGATCCGACAAACTTAGCAGCTTCAAATATCACACAAACTACTATCGATCTATCATGGACTGCATCTACCGATAATATCGGAGTCGTTGGTTATGATGTATATCAGGGTAATACCATGATAGCTGTTGTTTCTGGTACCGCGTATCAGGTTACCGGACTAACGGCAGATACCGCCTATTCGTTCAAAGTAAAAGCAAAAGATGCTGCTGATAATATGTCAGGTTTTAGTAATATAATTAATGAGTTTACTTTACCTGTAGATACAGAAGTACCCTCTGCTCCAACCAATTTAACAGCAACGAATCCAACAAGAAATACTGTTGATCTATCCTGGACGGCAGCTACAGATAACCTAGGGGTAACTGCTTATGATGTATATGAAGGTAATACTATAATCGCAACGGTTGCAGGAACAACGCATCAAGCATCGGGATTAACTGTAGAAACGACTTACTCCTTTAGGGTCAAAGCCAAAGATGCAGCTGGAAATGAATCTGATTTTAGTAATGCTGCAGAAGCTACCACCTTGGCAAATGAAGGATGTGCCAATGGTATAACTACTTTTCCATATGCAGAAAGTCTTGAAAATGTTTTGGGAGACTGGTTACAAGATGCATCAGACGATATCGACTGGACGTTACAGCGCAATGGTACTCCTTCTAGAAATACAGGCCCATCCGGTGCTGCCGATGGTACTTACTATGCATATATAGAAGCTTCCAGAAATGGTATTGGATATCCTACAAAAAGAGCCATCTTAAATGGTCCTTGCTTTGATCTAGGCACAGAAACACAAGGAACTTTTTCTTTTCAATATCATATGTATGGTAGTAGCATTGGAACCTTAACGTTGGAAATCAGTGATGATAACGGTCTTAGCTGGTCATCGATCTGGACAGAAACAGGAGACCAGGGGAATTCATGGAAAACTGCAAGTATAGACCTTGCACCCTATGCAGGATCATCTGTTCAGTTACGATTTAATGGGGTTACTGGTACTTCCTGGGCAGGAGATATGGCTATAGATAATCTTAACTTATCTACTGCAGCGGTTGCTTGTACAGATGTAAATCTAGCTATAACACTAGATAATTATCCACAAGAAACTAGCTGGTCAATTACAGACAGTAACAATCAGGTAGTTGCATCGGGTGGTACTTATGACAATCAACCCAATGGTGCTACAGTTAATGCTACTGCATGCTTAGAAGATGGCACGTATACTTTTGTGATCAATGATGGTTTTGGAGATGGGATTTGTTGTCAATACGGAAATGGTTCTTATTCCCTAACCTCGGAAGGAAGTACAATAGCTTCTGGGGGTTCTTTTGGTAATTCTGAATCAACAACATTTACAATAGGAGGTGCTGCAAAAGGAATTGTTGTTGAAGATCTTAAAACTACACAAGCTACCAAAATAACACTATCACCCAACCCTGTTAATGGCAATACTAGTACCTTAACTATTTCTGGAGTAGGAAAACAAGTTGCTGTATCTATTTATGATATTGCTGGCAGAAGAGTTTATAAAAATACTAGCATTCGCAACGGATTATTACGAACAAGTAAACTTCCTAATGGGTCTTATTTGGTAAAAATAACCTCAGATGGTAAGATATCAACACATAAATTAATAGCTGTCGATTAGTAATCTAGTTAAGATTTTATTTAAATAGTTCTAATACCTATAGGAATCCTTGTAAATGAATAATTTACAAGGGTTTCTTTTTTAACTAACCAAATAAAACATTTATAGGAACTCCAGAATTTTAGACAATGCAGGATTTCTATTGTCCGTCTTCCAAATAACCGAGAGCTCTGCCTTTTGCGATATTTTAGGGATTTGAAGAAACTTTACCCCCAAATCAAAACCAAATTGTAATGAAGTAGGCACAATGGCAACTCCTAAGCCGCTTTCTACCAATTTGAATATAGTTTGTGCATGCACAGATTTATGAGTCACCTTAGGGGTAAAACCATTATTCTCACAAATACTCATAATCTTATTATAATATAGTGAACTATAATCTGAAGAGAATAAAATAAAATTTTCTTGAGCTACTTGTTTTATATTTTTAAAATTTTCTTTGTTTAAATGATGTGTTATGGGTAGTGCAAGAGAAAAAGTATCTGTATGTACAATTTTCTTCTGAATACCACCAGGAACCCTTGATAAGCGTACAAAACCTAGATCTATTTGATCGCTTTCGATAGCATTTACTTGTAAATGATTCGACATTTCTTCTAAACTAAACCGAATATTAGGATATACTTCGTTGGTCTTAACCAATAAAGAATGTGCTACGGTTTGCATAGCAGATCCTAAAAATCCCATTCGTATTTCTCCATCACTTCCCTGATCAATCAGTCTTGTTTGCTTAATGGTAAAATCAATATGATTAAATATATAATTCAATTCCTTTTTAAGGTATGCTCCGGCAGAAGTTAATTGTACTTTTCTTTTACTTCTTATAAAAAGATCAACTCCAACAATTTCTTCCATTTGTTTGATTTGCCGACTTAGACCTGGTTGTGATATAAATAACCGATCAGCTGCTTTTCTGAAATGTAATTCTTCTGCTACAGCCAAAAAATAGGTCAAATGACGAAGTTCTAATTGATGCTTCATAGTTATCAATAATTGACAAAATAAGTATTTATAATTATCAAAATTAAGTATTAATTTCGTAATACAAATTTATCCCAGTCAATTTTATTAGAATACGATATCTAGATAAGAAAATCATATATAAAGTAATGGCAACTAAATCTAACAATTTCTCATTCGGAGAGGACCACTTAACTTCGGGAATAGCACTTAAAATAGCTCGAGAGGAAATAACAGGTATTATTTCTGAAACTACTCGTGAAAAGATAAAAAAAAGTAAACAAATAGTAGATAATATTGTAAATGAAGGTAAACCTGTATATGGTATAAATACTGGGTTTGGTCCTCTTTGCACCACAAAAATTTCTAAAGAAGAGACTAAAATATTGCAGCAAAACATTCTACAGAGTCATAGTGTAGGTGTAGGAAGCCCTATTAATTTTGAGACAGCAAAACTTATGTTGATTTTAAAAATGCAATCATTATCCAAAGGTTATTCTGGTATTGCAGAAAATACATTAGACAGAATTCTTTGGCACATTAATAGTAATGCAATTCCCGTTGTACCAGGTCAGGGTTCTGTAGGCGCATCTGGTGACCTGGCTCCGTTATCCCATCTTTTTTTACCATTAATAGGGTTAGGAAAAGTCAGGTATCAAAATCAAATTATCACCACTCAGAAACTTTTTGAAATAAACGGTTTGGAGCCAATAGAGCTAGGTCCAAAAGAAGGATTGGCTCTGATTAACGGTACGCAATTTATCGCTGCGCATGCAGTCCAGATAGTCGAAAAATTGCATGCTTGTTTATCACAAGCAGATATTATTGGTGCTATGATGATCGAAGGACTGCAAGGTTCTATAAAACCTTTTTACGACGAGTTACATCAATTAAGGCCATTTAAAGGAAATGTTCATGTAGCCTCCCGAATAAAATCTCTACTACAGGATTCTGAAATCATGAAAGAACATAGTAACTGTGAACGAGTTCAGGACCCCTATTCTCTTAGATGTATTCCTCAGGTACATGGGGCATCAAGAAACGCATGGTTACATTTAAAAGAACTTGTAGAGATAGAATTAAATGCAGTAACCGATAATCCTGTAATTATCAATAATGAATTAACTATCAGTGGCGGAAATTTTCATGGACAGCCATTAGCAATGGCTATTGATTATGCATGTCTTGCTGCTTCAGAAATTGGTAATATCTCTGATAGAAGAATTTATCTTGCGTTAGAAGGTACTGCTCCTGGTGTCCCAAAATTGCTCATGCAAAACACCGGAATCAATTCTGGTTTTATGATACTTCAATATACCACAGCCGCCTTAGCAAGTGAAAACAAAGGGTTATGTTTTCCGTCTAGTGCAGATAGTATACCAACTTCATTAGGGCAAGAAGATCATGTGAGTATGGGGTCTATTGCAGGTAGAAAAGCATTAAACGTTATTCACAATGTCGAAAAAATACTAGCGATAGAGCTTTTAACAGCCGCACAAGCCTTCGAATTTAGGAAACCATTACGGTCTGGAGTTATTTTGGATTTGATTCATAAAAAAATACGAGAACAAATATCTTTTGCCAAAGAAGATCGGGTATTTGCAGATGATATCGAAAAAGGAATTAAAATGATTCAAGAAAAAACTATTTTATCGTGTATTCGTACTTCATCTACTTCTAATAAACAATTCATAAATACACCATATTCTGATACATTTGAGGTATATTGATTATAAAAACATTGATTTGACAGTAGCAAAATGAATAATTATTAATACGTAAACAAAAATCTCTATGAAAGTTCGCAAATTGATTGGCCCAATTACCCAACTCGCCACTATGGAAAACCTAGAACTAAAAGGGGGCGTTAATGATGAAAATCTGATTATTCATAAAAATGCAGGAATTCTTATAGAAAATGACCTGATTAAAGAGATTGATAACTTTAAAGAACTAAAAAACAGAACAAGTCCTTTAGATACCATTGTAATCGAATTGCAGTCTGATTATGTTGGAACTCCGGGTTTTATAGATGCACACACGCATATCTGTTTTTCAGGATCAAGAGCTAATGATTATGCCATGCGTAACGCAGGAAAATCATATCTTGAAATTGCAAAAAGTGGTGGTGGAATCTGGGATACTGTTTTAAAAACACGACAAGCAAATTCGCAAGAGCTTACATGTAATACTGTAAAAAGAGCAAATCTACTTTTAAAAAACGGTATTACTACTATCGAAGTAAAAAGCGGATATGGACTTTCTGTAGAAGAAGAATTAAAGATGTTACGGGCCATAAAAATTGCTAACCAAAATACCGATGCTGATCTAGTTGCTACCTGCCTTGCTGCACATATATTACCAAAGGATTTTGATGGAAATCACAGCTCTTATTTAGATCACATAAGCAGCACTCTGTTTCCCACATTAAAAATGGAAAAACTTGCCGATCGAATTGATATTTTTGTAGAAGAAGGAGCGTTTTTACCCTCTGATGCTCATCCCTATCTCAAAAAAGCAAAGGATATGGGCTTTGACGTGACTATTCATGCTGATCAATTTAACCCAGGAGGAAGTGAACTGGCGGTAGCTATAGATGCCATTAGTGCAGATCATTTAGAAGCCAGTACAGAAAAAGAAATAAAAGCCCTAGCTAGTAGTAGTGTTATTTCTATAGCACTTCCAGGTGCTTCTATTGGGCTTGGGTGTAGTTTTACTCCAGCAAGAAAAATTTTGAATGCAGGTGGTGCACTGGCAATAGCTAGTGACTGGAATCCAGGGTCTGCTCCTATGGGAGATTTACTAACACAAGCCTGCATTTTAGGAACTTTTGAAAAATTGAGTAACGCAGAGGTTTTAGCCGGTATTACATACAGAGCATCTGCCGCACTTGGACTTACAGATAGAGGAAAACTAGCTACCGGCTTATTAGCAGATTTTAATCTCTTTCAGACCAATAACCTTAACGAAATATTCTATCATCAAGGAAAATTAACACCCGCTCAGGTATGGAAACATGGTGAGATCGTGTACAAAAAATAAATTTTGAAGTCTAAAAGCAATACAATGAACTTTAAAGAGCAAATACTACAAGGAATACCCGACATACTACCCCCAAAAAAAATATTAAATTTAGAAATAAGTCGTGCTCCAAAACGAAAACAAATTCTTTCTGAAGAAGAAAAAAAATTGGCAATTCGTAATGCTCTAAGATATTTCCCAAAAGAATGGCATCAAGAACTTATCGTAGAGTTTTTAGAAGAATTGAATACCTATGGTCGCATATATATGTACCGATTCATCCCTGATTATGAAATGTTTGCCCGATCGATAGAAAAGTATCCTGCAAAGGCAAAGCAAGCTGCCGGTATTATGCTTATGATTCAAAACAATCTGGATCCTCGTGTCGCACAACATCCCTATGAGTTAATTACCTATGGAGGTAATGGTGCAGTTTTTCAGAACTGGGCTCAATATTTACTAACTATGCAGTATTTGGCTACCATGACCAAAAAACAAACCTTGCATATTTATTCTGGACACCCGATGGGTTTATTTCCTTCTTCCAAAAAGGCTCCCAGAGTTATTGTTACAAATGGAATGATGATTCCAAATTACTCAAAACCGGATGATTGGGAGAAATATAACGCATTAGGAGTAACCCAATATGGGCAAATGACCGCTGGTAGTTATATGTATATTGGACCACAAGGAATCGTACATGGAACCACTATTACCGTTATGAATGCGTTCAGAAAAACGTTAAAAACCAATGAAAATCCCGCTGGCAAAATATTTTTAACCTCTGGTTTAGGAGGAATGAGCGGTGCCCAACCCAAAGCAGGTAATATTGCCGGTTGTATTACTGTTTGTGCAGAAGTAAATGCAAAAGCAGCTCAAAAAAGATATGATCAGGGATGGGTAGATATGATCTTAGATAACTTAGATGATTTAGTTACCCAAACCAAAACTGCTATCACCAATAGAAGAGTTGTTTCAATAGCCTATCAAGGTAATATTGTAGATGTTTGGGAGCGTTTCTATGAAGAAAGTCTCTATATTCATATTGGATCTGACCAAACTTCATTACACAACCCCTGGTCTGGAGGATATTACCCCGTAGGCCTTAGTTATGAAGCAGCCAATAGTATGATGAAGGATCAACCTGATAAGTTTAGGGAAAAAGTAAAAGAATCGTTACGTAGACATGCCGATGCCATTAACAAACATACCGACAAAGGAACCTACTTCTTTGATTACGGAAATGCTTTTCTATTGGAAGCTTCTCGTGCAGGAGCCAAGATATTAGCAAACAATGGTATTGATTTTAAATACCCTTCTTATGTTCAGGATATACTTGGTCCTATGTGTTTTGATTATGGTTTTGGTCCTTTTAGATGGGTCTGTACCTCTGGACAAACAGAAGATTTAGATAAAACCGATCAAATTGCATTAGAAATAATGCAATCGATCATGAAAGACGCTCCAATAGAAATACAACAACAAATGCAGGATAATATCACCTGGATTCGCGAAGCAAAACAAAACAAACTTGTTGTTGGTTCACAAGCCCGTATTTTATATGCCGATGCAGAAGGAAGAATTAAAATAGCAAAAGCTTTTAACGATGCTGTCAAAAATGGTACTATCAGTGCTCCTGTAGTGTTGGGTAGAGATCATCATGATGTAAGTGGTACCGATTCTCCTTATAGAGAAACCAGTAACATCTATGACGGAAGTAAATTTACAGCAGATATGGCGATCCATAATGTTATCGGAGATAGTTTTAGAGGAGCTACCTGGGTATCGATTCATAATGGTGGCGGTGTTGGTTGGGGTGAAGTAATAAATGGTGGTTTTGGGCTAATGCTTGATGGCTCTTCAACAGCTTCAAAAAACCTTACCAAAATGTTATTTTATGATGTAAATAATGGTATTGCACGACGAAGTTGGGCTCGAAATGAGGAGGCACTGTTCGCTATTAAACGAGAAATGAAAAAAACACCCGAGTTAAAGGTTACTTTACCAAATCTTGTAGAAGATTATTTACTAAATGAAGTTATGGATCCTATAAATTAGAGACAACTACAATGAATAATTATCAAAAACCTTCTAAAAACCATTGGACAGGCCGTGTCTCTAACAACCAATTGTACTTACATGAAAAAATACAATGCCTGGACTTAGAAAATGATTCGTTTCCAAAGTCATCAAAAAAAAGAGTTGCTTTGTTGGGGTATGCTTGCGATGAAGGTGTTAAAAGAAATTTTGGAAGAGTTGGGGCTGCAGAAGCCCCCAATATCGTTCGAAAAATGATGGCACCACTATCGAATCATTTTACAAATGAAGAAGTGTTTTTTGATGTTGGCAATATATTATGCCCATCTGGAAACCTTGAAGAAACTCAAAAAGACACTACCCATTGTATTGCATTTTTATTAGAAAACCACTGTTTTCCTGTCGTAATTGGTGGAGGACATGATCTTGCATATGCACACTTTAAAGGAATACAAAACAAAATTGGAGAAAAGAAAATAGGAATTATCAATTTTGATGCGCATTTTGATCTAAGAAAAGTTACCGATACTGCAAACTCTGGGACTCCCTTCTATCAAATTGCAAAAGAAACTGATAATTTACAATACCTCTGTTTGGGCATTCAGAAGGAATCTAACAATCAAGAATTATATCAAACAGCACATCAATTAGGTGTTACCTATCTAGAAAACACAAATTTCAATATTAATAATAAAGAAGAAGTTGTTTCATTAGTAGAAAATTTCATAGCAGATATAGATTGTATTTATCTAACAATTGATTTAGATGGATTTGCATCTCATTATGCTCCTGGGGTAAGTGCTCCTTCTCCCTTTGGATTTTCTATTGATATCGCATTAGAAATAATACGTCTTATTTGCCAATCAAATAAGTTAATAAGTGTTGATGTCGTAGAACTTAACCCTAAATATGACATTGATCAACGTACCGCAAGACTTGCTGCTAGAATCATTTATAATATCATCGATTGGAAAATAAACGCTGACTAGTTTAAATTATAGCTAACTTGTGGCCACTATAGAAAATCAATCGTTTTATTTTAAAGTCTCATTTATTGAAAATTGCAAGTATAAAAGAATTAAAAACCGAATTACACGAACTTCCTCATCAAGATCTTGTCTCTGTATGCCTTCGATTGGCCCGATTTAAAAAAGAAAATAAAGAACTACTCACCTATCTACTGTTTTTATCTAATAACGAAGAGGAATATATAGAAGAGATAAAAAAAGAAATGGATTTACAATTTGAAATGATCAATATTTCATCCTATCATTTTATCAAAAAAAGTATTCGAAAAATCCTTCGTATTATCAAAAAACATATCAAATATTCGGGTAACATAGAGTCTGAAATAGAATTATTGTTGTATTTCTGTAAAAAACTATCTCTCTTTGATCCTCCTATCAAAAACAATAAAGTACTTCACAACATGTATCATCGGGAAATAAGCACGATTGTTAAAAAAATAAAACAAGTGCATGAAGATTTACAATATGATTACACCGTAGCACTAAAGAAACTATCGTTGTGATACGTTTAGTATTAAAATTTATTTCTAAATCCCCTTTAAAGATGAATCCAAAATCTTAGTAACTTATTAATACTTTATAGCTACTTTTTTTAATAATAAACACGTAGATTTGTGTATAAGGTAAATTACTCTATGATGATCTTATACACATTTGGTATTATCTTTAAGGCTTATTAACTAATTTAAATTATTACAATGAACAAAGGAACAGTAAAATTTTTCAACGATGACAAAGGGTTTGGTTTCATCACAGAAGAAGATTCTAAAAAAGAGCATTTTGTACACATTTCTGGATTGATCGATGAAATTCGAGAAGGCGATGCAGTAGAATTTGATTTAAAAGAAGGTAAAAAAGGATTAAACGCTGTAAATGTGAAAGTTATGTAATATAAACTTTTAATTCCTAGAATAACGCTTGTTGTAATGACAGGCGTTTTTTGTTAAAAAAATATTCGTATGCTTTCCTACACTACTTGGTTATAATCCTATTGCAAATCTTTCTCAAAAAGGATACGAACCAATCATTTCATATTTTTTTTAGATTAGAAATAACATACTTAAAATTAACATTATATTATGTATTTGTTAATTTTGACCATTGAAAATGATACAAATAAAAATTATATTTTTTTTACGGTTTTACGTAAAAAAAATATGTATTTTGTATGTAACTTGTAAGAAACAGTAGCAAAATAAATTGTTCTTAAACACAACGTTAAATGTGCTCTGAATAGTTCTACGTATTTTCTAAAGTAAATATATCGCTTTTCTTTACCAAATTCGTATTTCTATAAAAATTACCTCATTATAAAATGGTGGTACGTTCTATGATGAAAATATCTTCATAAAAGGCCAGTTCTTATTTTCATTTACTTACCCCTACGTACTGTTTTAAAAACCCCTAATAGATAATTAACACACATTTACTAATAATATTAATTTACACAAAAACCTCTTAAAACAATTCCATTTTAACCTTGGGCTGTATGGATACAATTTACATTAACCAACTACTCATTTTTCTATTACAAGGATTTATTGTTGCCTTTCTTATTCTTTTATTATTTCGTTTACGAACAAAGATAGGATTAGGTTTATTATTTACAACATTAGGTTTGTTTCAGTTCTTGCAAGTGTTTTTGGCAAGTACCCTTTATTTCAAAATAACAGATACCATTGTCTTTTCTCCTGGTTCTTCTATTTTGTTTTCGGCATCGCTTTTTGTCATATTATTAATCTATATTAAAGAGGATGCCATTACTACAAGAAAACTAATTCACGCATTAGTAATTACCAATATTGTTTTGTGTTTTCTATTATTTGCGTTCAGGTTGAATGTAGATGGAACGAATATATACAACCCTTTTAGTATTTCTACAGAGTTTTTTCATACCAATATACTGGTTTTACTAATAGGTACATTTATTCTATTTTTAGATTCGTTATTGATTATTTTTTTATTCGAATACACTTCAAAGTATATTTCGAATCTCTTTCTTAGAATATTAATAACGATGTCTTTGGTTCTTAGTTTTGATGCTATCTTTTTTTCATTAGGCTCTTTTTGGTATTTTGAAGATCTTCAGGCTTTTTTAATATCGGGGCTATTCTCTAAAATTTTTATGTCAGTTTTTTTCAGTATGTTATTTTCCTTTTACTTAAAAAACTTTGAAAAAAAAGGTGTTCATACCAGTTATGCAAACTTTAAAGATGTCTTTCATTCACTTACATATAAACAAAAATTCGAGGTAGCCGATAAGGCTATGAAACTGTCAAAAAACAGGTATCATGTGTTAACAAATTTGGTGCCGGTAGGAATTTTTATGACCGATGCGCAAGGTAAAACTACTTTTGTAAATCCTAGATGGTCTTCTATTACAGGAGTTCCTCAAGAAAATGTTATTAATGAAGGATGGTTAAATGCGGTACACCCTCTGGATAGACAAAAATTACAGGAAGAATGGTATATTGCCTCTGGTAAAAAGAAAATCTCAAATACAGAATATCGATTTCTAAAACCCGATGGTTCTGTTACCTGGGTATTGGGGCAAGCAATTCCAGAATACAATGAAAAAAATCAAGTTATAGGTTATGTTGGAACTATAACAGATATTACTACTATTAAGCTCTATGAGCTTGAATTAAATCGTCTTAAAGATAAAGCAGAAGAAAGTGATCGGCTTAAATCTGCTTTTTTAACAAACATGAGTCACGAAATCAGAACACCGATGAATGGTATCCTTGGATTAGCAGAACTCTTAAATGAACCAAAACTTACAGGAAATGAACAACAGTTATATCTGGAACTTATAAAAGAAAGTGGATCCCGTATGTTAGATATTATTAATGATATCATTGATATATCAAGAATTGCTACAGATCAAGTGAAAGTATCTACTCAAAAAGTAGCTATCAACGAACAAATAGAACAACTATTTACATTGTTTAAACCACAAGCAGAAAACAAAAATATTGACATATCGATCTCTAATGGACTAACCGAAAAAGAAGCTATTATTACTACAGACAAGTCTAAGTTTAATGCAATTCTGGCCAATCTTGTTAAAAATGCAATTAAATATACCGACCAGGGCAAAATAGAATTTGGTTATAAAAAAGTACTTCAAACACTCGAATTTTATGTAAAAGATACGGGTATCGGTATTGAAAAAGACAGACAAGAAGCCATTTTTGATAGATTTGTTCAAGCCGATCTCGAAAACAGACATGCTATAGAAGGTGCCGGTATCGGGCTTTCTATTGCCAAAGCATATGTAGAAATGCTAAACGGTAGAATTTGGTTAGAAAGTGTAAAAGGTAAAGGGTCGATATTCTATTTTACCATTCCATATCACCCAATAATTTAGAAGTTACCTTGGGTTTTGAACAATGTAGATTTCCATAGCACCCAAACCATACTTTTTATAATCTCCGTCAGAAATTCTTACATTATCATAACGCCCAAAAAGGTATTTCAACTCTTCTTTTAAAACTCCTTGCCCAACACCATGGATAAATACTACTTTAGGAATACGTTTTCGAATCGCAAAATCTAATTGTCTTTTTGCCGTATCCAACTGTAAAGTTACCATGTCATGATTAGCCATTCCTTTGGTAGATTTTACAAGTTTATCAATATGAAGGTCAACCTCCATAGGAGGAGCTTCTTTTACTTTTGGTCTGGATATAGGGCGTTTGGGTCTCTTTTTAAAATTTTCTTTCTCCTGCAGATTTTTATGCACATCTTCATAAGATGGAACTATTAAATTTTCGGACTCTATCTTTACAACTTCATGTATAAAAAAAGTAAGATCAAACCCATCTTCAGTTTCTATGGTTACTTCTTCATTCCTTTTTGTTACTACTTTACCTGTTATAGGTTCGTCCAAAACTGAAACCGTATCACCAACATTAATCACACTCATTCTTCTTCTAGGTATTAATCTGTATCTACTTTTGTTTTAGATTTTATAGAGGTATTCACCAAAAATATTCCCAACATTAAAAGAACAATACCGATGCTTTGGATATAATAATTTTTGACAGAAGTAGCTATTTGACTAATTAATAATACTGCCCCTATACAGATAAGAAGTATACTACCAACCTTTTTTATTTTGAGGTAATTCATAAAATGAGTTTAAATAAAATCGATGGCAAAAATATAAAAATAGCTAAGAACCTTACTTATTATTAGATTTTTGTTGTTCTTTATCAATAGACTTCTCTATTGCATTTAATCGTTCTTCGGCTTTCGCTATTTTGGCTTTCCTTTTCGACTTTTCTCCTGCACTCATGGATTGATCTCCATTATTCTTTTTGGCCATGGCCAAACGTTTTCTTGCTTCTTCTACTTTGGATTTACTATTTTTTCTTCTTTCTATATTCTTTGCAGAACGCTTTCTTTTTGTTGCTTTACCAACCTTTGTTTTAGTTACATTTGTAGTAGACACTTTCTTCTCTTTTGCTGCCGAAGGTTTTTCTTGAGCTACTAATGTATAGTTGCCAAATGTAACTAATAAAACAGCTATCAATATTAATCTAATAAATTTCATCCAATCATATTTTTAGTTAAGAAATAGACTTAACCTTACAATTTTTAATCTCTTCTTTTCAATAAATATACCATTTTTATTTGAAGTGTGTGGATGTGATTGCCTTTATTCAATACAATTTCTTATTCTCTCTGTGGCTGTTTCTGCAGTAATATCACGTTGCGGCATCCCAAACATTTCATAACCTACCATAAATTTTTTAACAGTAGCACTTCTTAATAAAGGAGGGTAAAAAGTCATATGCCAATGCCAATGTTCATTATCCTTACCGTTGGTAGGTGCTTGATGAATCCCGCTAGAGTATGGAAACGAGCAATTAAACAATCGATCATACCCTTTTGTGATCACAGAAATACTTTCTGCAAAATTTATTCTTTCTTCTTTTGATAATGCTGCTATCGATGCTTGTGATCTTTTTGGAAGTATCATTACTTCGAATGGCCAAACTGCCCAAAACGGAACAAGAGTCACAAAATCATCATTTTGATAGATGATACGCTCCTTATGTTTTAATTCTTGCTGTAAATAATCACTTAAAAGTGTTCTTTTATTTTTCTCAAAATAGATATGCTGTTGATGATCTTTTTTTACAACCTCATTGGGTAATGTAGACTGTGACCAGATTTGCCCATGGGGATGTGGATTGCTACATCCCATTACAGCACCTTTATTTTCAAATATTTGCACATAGTTAATCCCATCAAGGTTTCCTAAATCCACATACTCTTGTTGCCATAGATGTACTACTTTTTCTATGTTACTCACAGACATTTCTGCCAAACTCTTAGAGTGATCCTGACTAAAACAAATTACTTTACAAATTCCTGTTTCGCTCGCTGCTCTCAGGAGCCCGTCTTCAACTATAAAATCAGGACTTTCTTTTTGAAGTGCTGCAAAATCATTGGTAAAAGAAAAAGTATCAATATACTTTGGATTTATTGCACCGTTGGCTCTAGTGTTACCTGCACATAGGTAGCAGTTTTTGTCATAAGCAGGTCTTTTTATATGTTCTATGTTTTCTTCTTGTCCCTGCCATGGTCTTTTTGCTCTATGTGGTGATACTAACACCCATTCTCCCGTAAGTATATTGTATCTTCTGTGCGAGTATTGTTGTAATTCTGTTTTTAACATGAAGTATCTGCAATTATTTTCCAAGTACCATCTATCTTTTTAAAAATAATCATAAAAACTCCCTGGGCATTACCTAATGTACGAGTAAGATGATAGGAACCCATTACATAATAGGATTCATAACTAATTTTGGAGATGTTTTCGATAGTAAACTTTAGTACACCTGTATGTGCTTGGGTAGGATATCTTTTTTTATAATTAGCCAATGTTTTATCCCAACCAAAAGTTAATCCACTACTACCATAAAATTTTAAGGAATCAGATTGCCAATATCCCTTCATGTATTCTTCTATATTATGAGCAGACCAGGCTTTCTCTTCTGCTTTTAAGACCGCAATTATTTCGTTCTTATCATTTATGTCTGTTTCTTGATTTTCGGCCTTACAGGCTACCAAAATCAAAAATAAACCTATTATATAACTACTTAATTTCATTTTTAACGTATTCTATAAGTTCCTTTTGATAGTTTTACGGTATAAACACTACATATCCTATTAAATGTTTCTTGATAGGATTTCTGTATCTTTTGACTATAGGCGTCCATTTTATTTTTTTTGATTAGCTGTATAATACAACCACCAAACCCTCCTCCCATCATTCTGGCTCCTATAGTATGTGCATTATTTTTTGCTTCAGCTACCAAATAATCAAGTTCATCACAACTTACTTTGTATTGTTCTGATAATCCTTTATGAGAAGCATACAATAGTTTCCCTAAGGTATGAATATCTTCATTTCTAATTGCTTGTAAGGCATCTTTTACGCGAGTATTCTCCTGGACGACATACAAAGCCTGTTGATAGGCTTCTTCTGAAACTTTATTTTTTATTGATGCTAAATCTGTTTCTGTTGCATCTCGTAAAGCACTAATTTTAAGTAACCCCGCTACTCTTTCGCAAACTGATCTACGATCATTATAGGCACTATTGGCTAAACTATGCTTAACATTGGTATTAATTAACAATATTCCATACTCCTTAAAATCAATAGTTACGGGTATCGCACTAAGATCCCTGCAATCTAATTGTAATGCTTTATTTTCTTGCCCATACATACTAGCATATTGGTCCATAATACCACATTTCACTCCCACAAAATTGTGTTCGGCTTGCTGAGAAATAAAAATCATTTCTTCTTTGGATAATCCTAATTCGAAAAGTTCATTTAAACCAAAAACAATACTGTTTTCTAATGCTGCAGAAGAGGATAATCCTGCTCCATCTGGTATACTACCTCCAAATACCAAATCAAAGTTAGTAATCTGTTTTCCTTTCTCTTGTATTCCTGCAACCACTCCTACTACATAATTTCTCCATCCTCCATTTTCTATGGGCGCAATGTTATCTAAAGAAAATTCTGTTTTTTCTTCAATATCGACAGCATATATCGTACTAAAATTGTTTTTACTTTTCTGAACCGCAGCCACAATTCCTTTATCAATTGCCGCGGGAAATACAAAACCTTCGTTATAGTCTGTATGTTCTCCTATTAGGTTTATTCTACCCGGAGAAAATACCACAATAGGAGCTACATTAAATTTTTTCGTAAAACAAGATTCGACTCTGGTTATAAGCTCTAGATTTGTCATTGGGGTTATGCGTAATAAATGTAAATACTTAAAACAATGAGACAAATCCCGATACCGACACTATTTATATAGCGCCATGGGGTAATATCTACTTTTTCTGTATATGTAAGCTGGAAAGCTTCTTTTCTAGGCCGAAACTTACCTATAAGCAACATGATGAGCACATTTAATACAAATAAAATGGCCATTACATGTAAGAAGTGTGGAAATTGCCCAACAAAAACAAATTCATCCAATAAAATATATGCAATATAAAGAACAACCCCAGAAACAATACCTATTTTGGCCGCAATTGCCGGTACATATTTGGTCAAATACCCTACAACTATAATTGTCAAGATAGGAATGCTATAACATCCATTAACCTTTTGTAAATACCCAAACAAACCATCTGATGCATTTGCAATCAAAGGAGCAATACACATGGCCAATATCGCCAATACAATTCCAAATCTTTTACCAACCTGTACCACTTTTTTCTCAGAAGCATAGGGATTAAAATGTGATTGATAAATATCCACACCGAATAAGGTTACTGAACTGTTTAATGCAGAATTAAATGAGCTTAAAATAGCTCCAAATAAAACGGCAGCAAAAAAACCTACCCAGGCTGTGGGTAGTACTTTTGACACCAACATTGGATATGCTTCATCTGGATTGTCCAGAGTACCTTCGAACATATGATAAGCAATTAATCCAGGTAATACCACAATAAGAGGGCCTAATATTTTTATAAACGAGGCCAGAAGCAGTCCTTTTTGTCCTTCTTTAAGATCTTTGGCTCCTAAAGCTCGTTGTATAATAGCTTGATTAGTTCCCCAATAGAACAATTGTACTAGCATCATTCCCGTAAAAATACTGCCAAATGGGATTGAAGATTCTGGCCCTCCTAATGCTTTAAATTTTTCTGGGTGTGATGCTGTTAAAACCGAAATACCATCAAAAACGCTTCCTCCTCCTATTGCCATTAATCCAAAAACAGGGATTAACATACCGCCTACCAACAATCCAACTGCATTGATAGTATCTGACACCGCAACAGCTTTTAAACCTCCAAAAATTGCATAAATAGATCCTGTGATACCGATTGCCCAAACAGTAATCCACAAAGCCGTTGTTTTGGAAACCCCTAGCAATTCTGGAACATTAAACATATTACTGATGGCCAATGCACCAGAATACAAAACAATAGGTAACAATACAACAACATAACCACTCAAGAAAATAGCAGAAGTTATTGTTTTTGTTGTTTTGTCATATCTATTCTCCAAAAATTGTGGTACCGTAGTTAGCCCGCTTTTTAAATATCTTGGTAATAAAAACATTGCTGTAATCACCATAGCTATTGCTGCCAGCGTTTCCCATGCCATCACCAAAATACCATCTTTAAAAGCAGCTCCGTTTAACCCAACGATTTGTTCTGTAGACAAGTTGGTTAGCAGTAAAGAACCTGCAATGACAACTCCTGTCAAACTTCTACCTCCTAAAAAATACCCATCAGAGGTGGTGTCACTGGTTTTTCGGCTTTTGAAATAAGAAATGATTGCTACTAATAATGTAAACCCTATAAATGTTACAAATTGCATGGTATTATTGTTTAGTTGGTTGTATGATAAATGAATACTTATATTTTTTTGATGGTATAGTATATTCTTCATGAACTGGTCGTCCCCATGAGGTGTCGCCTCCTACTCCCATTTGTAAATAATCTATATTAAACTGTATTGTTTCACCTATGGTAATATCTGCTCCATGTTTTTTGGTTACAGGCACCAATCCAGAAGCAGAAGCTGCTCCATCTTTATCATTATTAAAGTCTAATTCTTGCATCGCAAATGGCCATACACTGGTATTAAGAAATGATGAAACTCCTTGTACATGAATTGATAATTTGTCTGAAGAAACTTTCATCCATCGTACATCGGTTTTATTACCTGTTTCCTGTGGTCTGGAATACACGTGAAACTGATCAGAGACTTTACCAGCATATTCACTGGTCTTCACACCAGTTTTTCGATCCCAATAACTCTCATGCGGTCCGTTACCATACCAAGCTACCGATTCAAATTCATTTGATAATGTCATATACATTCCTAATCGAGGAATATTCGGCATCTCTCTTTTTGCTGGCATAAATTGATAATCAACCGTTAAAATTCCATCTGGTCGTAAATGATAAGCAACGTTAACTTTTGCCTGATTATCTGGTAGTGTATATACCACTTGATACCCAATACCCTTTGCATCTTTTTGAGGAGCTTTAAAAAGATTGGCTTTATAACCATATGTGGCATTTTGCCAGATTTTTGCCCATTTTGGCATGCCATTTCCTAAATCATTATCTGTAGGAGGTCTCCAAAAATTGGGTCGAATAGGTTGATTCGTCACCGTATTCTCATCATGAATCCAATTTAAAATTTCTCCTGTATTACTGTCTAATTGTATAGAAACTAATCGATTCTTTATCTCTACTATTTCATCTCTCTTATTTATTTCCAAATCGTTGGTATAGGTTAATTTGGGTATTGTAGTAGTTCGTTTTTGTATAACAAACTGATCCCACGCAATTTCATGACCTTTTGGAAGCTGTGGTGTATCATTTTTTTGATGTAAACTTACTTGTAAGATACACTCTGCATCATCTCTATATCTTAAAGGAAACTCATCTAGCTGAAATGTAACTTTATGCAGCGCTCGTATTCCTAATGGAATATCTTCTTTTGTTTTAACTACTTTACCATTTTCTAATAATTTCCATGACATTGTTTTATCCGAAAAATCAGTAAAGAAATTCTTATTTTCGATTTTAATCATCCCATTACCTAAATAAGTAAACTGTACAGGCTCGTACACTTTTTTAACCTCTGACAGGTGTGGATGTGGATTTCTGTATGGATCGACCATTCCGTTATTTAGAAAATTACCGTCTGTAGGCAAATCCGGGTGATAATCATGACCGTATGCCAAATAAGGCTTCCCGTTTTCATCTTTATACTCTAAACTTTGATCTACCCAGTCCCATATATAACCTCCTTGCAGATTAGGATATTTTTCTATAATATCCCAATAATCTTGTAAGTTTCCTATAGAATTACCCATAGCATGTGCATATTCTATCATAATCGATGGTTTATCAGATGCTGATTCACCATGATCAATCAAATATTTTGGCTTGGGATACATCGGGCAATATACATCTGTATAGTCTTCTTTACCTGCGGGTTCGTATTGCACAATCCTATTACTATCCTGATCTTTTAACCATTTGTAGGTAGCTCTAAAAATATCTCCCTCTCCTGCTTCATTACCCAAAGACCATGAATAAATAGAAGGGTGATTTCTATCTCTATAATACATTCTTTGTACTCTTGCCATATGCGCAGGAAGCCAGCTCATCTCATTACCTATCTGCGTTTTTTCATCGATGGCCAAAGGATGACTTTCTATATTTGCTTCATCTACCACATAAAGACCATATTTATCGCATAAGTCTAACCAATACGGATCATTGGGATAATGTGCACTTCGAACTGCATTGATATTATGTTGTTTCATTAACTTGATATCTTTTTCCATAGAAGCTCTGGATACGACATGCCCTGTATAAGGATCGGTTTCATGACGATCTACCCCTTTTATATAAATTGCTTTTCCGTTAATCAATACCTGGCTATTTTTAATTTCTACACGTTTAAAACCGATCGGTCGGCTGATATATTGATTATTGTTAGTGTTATCAGGGTCTTCTAAAGATATTTTTAAAGTATATAAATTGGGGGTTTCTGCAGACCAATGTTTTACAGTCTCTATTATTTTATTAAACTCTAATCGCTTTGTAGAGTTCGCTTCAACCTGAATATCTTGTGTTGCTTCGAACATTGTATTATCTTGATCAAGAATCTTGAGAGTTAGTTTTCTCTTATGTTTTTTTGATTTATGCTGATTGGTAACTAAGACTCCACCATTAAAAACTCCATTCGTATACGAATCATCAAGATTGGTATCTACAAAATAATCTGACAAATGAACTTTGGGGCGTGTATACAGGTATACCTCCCTCTCTATCCCACTCATTCTAAGCATATCCTGGCTTTCGAGATAGCTGGCATCACTCCACCTAAACATTTGTAATGCTATAAGATTGGTTCCTTTTTTTAGAAACTCTGTAATAGTAAACTCTGCAGGAGTTTTACTACCCTGAGAATACCCAACATATTGACCATTAATATATACATACATTGCAGATTTTGCGCCTGCAAAATGCAGGATAATATCTTCTACCAAAAACTCTTTGGTTATGGTAATTTCTTTTCTATACGTCCCTACAGGATTATAATCTTTGGGTGCATCTGGCCATGTGGTGGTAAAGGGGTATCGTTCATCCAAATAAATAGGTCGGCCATACCCTTCGACTTCCCAATTGGCTGGAACGGGTATTTCATTCCATTGCGAATCATCAAAATCAGCATGATGAAAAGTAGTTGGTCTTTGTTTGGGATCCTTTACCCAATTAAATTTCCAATCACCATTTAAGCTTAAAAAACGCCTTGATGCTTCTTTGTTGATCAATGTAGAAGTTTCGAATCCAAAAAAAGTAGCTCTGGGAGATAATTTATGATCTTCAAATTTTTGGTGATCATAATGAAACGTTTGTTCTGCAACTGGTGTTAATGTCTTTTTTTTACAACCAATTACTGCGAACAATACAAGTATTGCCGTTAACCTTATTTTCATGATGTTTATGTGTGAGAGATTGCTTTGCTTAAAGAGTTATTTTTTTGGTTGCATCAGGAAGCTTAAACAGATGTTTTGTCATCATATTTTCACCAAAAACCTTTTGTAGATAAAAAATCAATTCTTCAGCATTTTCTTTTGTAAACACAATAGGAGGCTTAATTTTTAAAACATTGTGATCCGGACCATCTGTACTCATCAAAATTCCATGATCTTTCATCCTGTTCACAAGATAATCTGCTTCATCAGCTAATGGATTCATTGCTTCATCGACCAATTCAAACCCAAGAAATAACCCTTCTCCTCTTACATCTCCTATAATAGGAAACTGTTTGGAAAGTTTATTCAATTCCCATTTTAGAAACTCTCCTACTAATAATGCATTTTCTTGTAATTTTTCGCGTTTTATGGTTCTTAAAACTTCTAGGCCTATAGCGCAGGAAACAGGGTTTCCTCCAAACGTATTAAAATACTCCATCCCATTAGCAAATTTATCTGCCACATCCTGTGTACAAACCACTGCTGCAATCGGATGCCCATTTCCTAATGGTTTACCTATGGTTACAATATCGGGCACTACATTATGTAATTGGAATCCCCAAAAAGTTTTTCCCACTCGTCCGCAGCCCACCTGTACCTCATCAGAAACACAAAGTCCTCCTGCTTCTCTTACATATTTATATGCTTGAGCCAAGAATCCATTAGGAAGCTCTATTTGACCTCCACAGCTTATGATAGGTTCTACAATCAAAGCACCAACACCTCTTCCTTTGGCATGTATCCTTTCTATTTGCTTTTGTACTTCTTTGGCATATTTTTTCCCTGTATTTTCTCCTCTATACTTCCCCCTATATGAATCTGGTAGAGGAAAAACATGCGTATGTTCTGGAGCTCCTTCTCCTCCTTTACCATCAAATTTATAAGAACTGATATCGACACAAGCATTGGTATTACCATGATATCCTATCTCTGATACGATCATATCCTTTTCTTTGGTAGACGCTTTTACCATTCTTAACGCCAACTCATTCGCTTCACTTCCCGAATTTACAAAATGTACCACACTTAACTCTGCTGGTAACGTTTTTAAAAGCTCTTTGGCTAACTCATTAATATTTTCATGTAAATAACGAGAATTAGTATTAATCAGTGCCATTTGTTCTTGCCCCGCACTTACCACTCCTCTATGTTCATGGCCTACATGCGCAACGTTATTAACGGTATCAAGATATTTTTGACCATATTGATCTATTAAAAACTGTCCGCTTCCACGAACCATCTTAATAGGTTCTTTATATTGAAGGCTTAAACTTTTTCCGAGGTACTTTTTTCGAAAAGACACTAGTTCCTCATTAGGCACCTCTTCTCTCTTTTCTAACTCATCTAATTTAAATAATAAATTAGGGTTAGGACATAAACTTTGCCATACACCGATTTGATTGAAGCTTGCTACGCCAGGAAAGTCTTCTTTGTAATCTAACAACGAATGTAAAATTTGAAAATGTAAGTGAGAAGGCCAATTTCCATTTTCTGGGTAATCTCCTAATTTACCAATACATTCTCCTTTTTTTATGGTACCTCCTACCTGTTTTTTCTCTATGCAATCCAGAGTAAGATGCCCATATAAAGTATAAAATTCTATGTTATAGATTTTATGCTTTAAAACAATTAAGCCTCCGTACTCTTTGTCTCCCTCTTTTTTTACAGAAATAACAATTTCACCATCAAACAGTGAGTGCACAAAAGTACCTACTGGTAACCAAAAGTCTATTCCTAAATGAGTACTTCTACTTTCTCTACCATTATTGCCTACCTTATTATAAGATGCTGTTGTATAGAGTGCTCGAGATTCGAGATATCCTCCTGCTATAATCTTATCTGGATTTTGTTTTTGTAACTGCCCAATTTTAAATTGAAATACCTCTAGATCATTTACATCTTGCTGATGTCCCATCCAGGTACTTGCGATACTTAAGTCTATAGGATGAACTTCATTTTTATATACGGTTGGAAAAAGTTCTGATAACTTGAAATGAGTATGACTTGCCCATTCTTTAAACGCTACCTCTTGGGGATGAGCGACAAACCCACATGCTTCTCTAAAACTATAAAGTGCGTAATCTTCGTTTATATCACGCCATTTTTCAAGTATTTCTAAAGCAGATCTCTCACTTATTAATAAATATTCATTGCCCGGTTCTTTTATTTTGTTAAGTGCAGACTTTGTTACCGATATTACCAAACGCATTGCAATTGCATTATACAAATGATCCAACTCTTCTTCCAGCAAAGGAAAAGTAGCATTGTATCCTTTAATCACTGGTAAAGCAGCCTCTAACGGATCTAAATGATGCATAATAGCATACGCGCAGGCAATTGCCACATCATTAATAATCTGGGTATGAATAGCATCTCCATAATCTATTGCTGCTTTCACAACAGGGTTTAAAAAATCATCAGATACAATAACATTGTTATCATTTGCATCATTGTGTACAACAGCTTTTCTTAATTCTGAATAAGAATCAAATTTTGCCTTAAATCTTCTTTGAAAATGAGATATCATTTTTTTCTCTTTTTGAGAAAACAAGCGAATATGCTTTTCGGTCCATAAACACTGGGCAATATCCCATTCAAACTGGCGATGGGCTTCCATGTGATCAAATCCATACAGTGCTTTAGTTAACAGACCACATTGCTCACCCAAACTAAATCTTAAATCGTCTAATTGAGGATTTACACTACTCCATACTCTACCAGAAATCCAAGATAATAATCTTACTTTTCTATTATTACCATGGGTATCTACAACTTCTGAAACTGTCCTGCCATGAACATCTCTTATCACCTTTGGAGCAATAATATTTACCTCTCCTTCTTCTACATATTGCAATAATTCTTGCTGAAAATCTAAATAGTTCTCATCCTCATCTGGGCGCGATATTTTTAGGATGTATCCTTCTTCATCGGATACTTTAATCCTAAAATTGAAATCTATTTCACCCGGAAGCGGCGTTACACATCCTTCTATACCAAACAATTCCTGTGCAATTTCTTTTGCTTGGTCTGCTGTTACCTGTAATGCTGAATATCCTACCATTTAATCTTTCATTATTAACATTAATATATGTGCTGCACTCCAACTAAAGTTATGCGCGTGTAACCCTTCACCCGTTATTGGGTGATAATTTTCTCTTATTGCTTTTCCTTTTCCCAAAATTCCTTCTGCTCCTTCTATAATTTGTTTTGTTGCCTTATCTGCAAGATCATCAAAACCATAATTACGAAGACCACGTACCCCAAAATAAGCCTGATCCAACCAATTCGGTCCTCTCCAGTATCCCTTAAGCGGATCAAACTTGGGATGATCTGCACTCATGGTTTGAAAAGGTACTTTGGTATAAAACTTATTAGGGTCCATCATTCTATTTTTCACAGCTTCTGCCTGTTCTTTTGTAGCTACATTTGCCCACAACGCAGTCCAACCTTCACTTCCTTCTCCTTTAACAAAATCAGTACCTTCTAGGTTGGTGTCATAAAACCATCTATCCTTTGTATCATAAAATTGTTCCTGAATAGCACTTTTTAGTTTTTTTGCCTCTAGTGTATAACGTTTTACATCATCTTTATGGTTTAGAGCATTGGCTAGTATGATTAAATAATGTTTTTCTGCGAATAGGTAAGCATTTAAATCAACACTTTCTTGATTTAATGAATACGCTCCTTCAGAATTCTTAAGGATTTTTGAGTTATCGAACCTTATGGCATTATCCATACCACTCTCCCATTTGGCAGCAACCAAACTACCATCGGTTGATCCATATTCGCATATACCATCTTGATCATGATCTCGATTTTCATACCACCAATAGTGGTATTTCTTTAATTTGGGGTATAATTCTTCCACAAAATTGATATCCTTATCCTTTTCAAATATTTTGACAACTGCCCATGCTGATAATGGTGGTTTTGTATCTCTATAATTGTGATTTTCTATACTAGTATCTCTATACACACAATCTGCTACAAAGCCGTCCTCATCCTGAAACTCGAACATAAGCTTTACTTGCTTTTTTGCTAAATCTATATTATAAAAGGCCAAACCAACAGCATGTTTCCAGGAGTCCCAAGACCAAAAACCGTTAAACCACTTATAATGATAACTAGGAAACAACCCTTCATATTTTATCTCACCGGCAGGAATACGCCAGTTATTTTGTAATGTCAAATGCGATTTAGCAATGACCTCTTTATATCTATAGTCCTTAAAGTTAATATTTATATTTTCTGTTAGGGCTTTTAATTGATTATTTTTTTCATTTTTTCTAACATCTTTAGCTTTATTACAATCTAATTCGATTATAGCAAGCTTTTCTTTATCCCATGAATAGTTCGAAAATATAAACGTTTGAGAAATTACTATTTCCTTAGACTGATTAGGTTCTAAAACAACTCTTTGCGAAGAAGTTACATATGAACTATCCGTACTTGCAACTTTTATTTCTCTAGGAAATAAGATATGTCCAATTGCATCTGTTTTCGATGATCTAATGGTTACCTCATTATTATTTGCAGACAAACTAAGTCTATCTGCCAAAATGGGTTGGTTACTCCAACTAATCAATAAATTTTGAGTGGTTGCACCTACATTTTGTATGGTAGATCGTTGTATTGCGGTATGTCCAGAACTAAAAATCAATTCTTGTGTTAATTCTATATTGTTATTCACAAACTGCTGTTCTAGATGGCTTGCATAGCTTTTACTTGTGTGCTCACTCCATTTAACAGGTTTATTTTTATCACTTTGTATTAAAAGTTGAGAAAGCATTGCACTACTCCATACCCCGTTTTGTTGTGTCATTAAGAAAGGTCCTGAGAACCCTTGCCCTACAGTAATACTATCTGGTATACTGTAGGCAAACCAAGCTCCCTGATCAGAGAACATCAACATTTCTTTATCCTTCTTATGCTTTGGGGTACCTACATAATTAAGTATATCCATACTTGTGATTAAATACTCTTCTTGGGTTTCCTTTACTACAGTAGAAGATTCTGGAGATTCTTTTAATGTAGCCTCCTGTTTACACCCCAAACAAAAGATTAAAAACAGTATTGACAGATAACCTAATTTATTATTCATCATCTTTTATTTTAATTATCCAAGTCACATTATATTCTTCTCCTGCATTCAACACCTGCAACCCAAACTTATTATTAAAGCTATTCGATGGTCCTGTAACAGGCTCTATTGCAATAGCATCTATCCCTTCTGGAGTATAGATTTGTAAATAATTTTCATGAGAAGAAGAACGTATATTAACGCAATAATCTGGTGTTCTAAAATCGACTTCGTTATTATTGAGAACATAACAATCATCAAAACTCTTCCCTCTAACCTGTATCTCTCCATTAAGATTTATATCATCTACCTTAACAGGAATCATTTTTTCATCAAAAGATATTTTTTTATTACTGTCTACAGATAAAAAACTATGGTATAAATCTGTACTCCAGAAATAAGGATGCCATCCAATATTAAAAGGGAATGCTTTTTCATCTTTATTCTTTACAATTACCTTCAATTCGAGTGTACTTTGTCTTAAAATATAGGTTAAGTACAAGGTATAATAGAACGGAAAACCTTTTACTTTTTCGACCTCATCGTAACTTAAAGTGATTGAAGCATAATCATCACAAGTCTCCTCATCGACCAATCTAAAAGTTTTATTATATACCAAACCATGCAGCGCATTATTTTCTTCTTTAGAGTTTACCTCTAATGAATACTGATTTTGTCCAAAAGTATACTCTCCATTTTCTACCCTATTTGTAAAAGGGAATAAAATTGCAGATGCGTATGACACATCATAACTTAGAGGGGATAGATTTTTAATTATCATTTGGTTATCTAGTAACAATTCTTGCAAACTACCGCCTAAACGAATAGCAATTTTTGCTTGTGATTTATTATCTGTGCTTTTTAATTCAACTTGATCCAGGTTTGAGTTTTCATCCTGTATATGATCAATCTTAAACATACTTTTCTATTTAATTATAATGAGTTTCTTAAAATTAAAGTATTCGGATTTTCTATTTTTAATCGCTCTTTATTTTTAATCATCTGCGCTAATCTTTCTCCCATTTTATTAAAGTCGGTAGAAATAGTAGTAATCCCATCTTCGACAATTTCTTTCAACAACGTATCATTATAAGAAATGATACCTATATCATGAGACAGAATTAATCTTTTTTCTTTAATCTTCTTTATAATTAATATTAAATTTCTATCATCTGGTATTAAATATACTTCTCCTTTATTTGGTTCTCTTTCGTTTAGGGTAGCTATTACCTCATACTCAAATTTATTTTGCTTACAAAACGATGTAAAACCATTATACATCCCTATGGGTTGTTTTTCTTCAGGAAAAAGTAGCACCAATTTTTTGTATTTCTTTAGAAGTTCTACTCCATCTAAGAGTCCATTAAACATATCTTTCTCAAAATTTTGATAAATCGTTGGATACCTGGACAACTCCTCATGATATTGATCTAAAATAAATACTTTATCATTTGGGAGTTTTTCTATAACACCATCAATATCTTTAAGATTTGCAGGCATAATTACATAGTAATTATAATCTCCTAAATTATCGTAGATCAATTTACTAAATACGCTATGATTAAAATGATGAAAAAATATATCTACAACCACATTTTCTTCTAAGTTGCTTAAAAATGAGTTGTACAAATCTTCTTTAAAAGCATTTAATTCATCGAACAGTAAAAATATTTTCTGTTTTGTTCGAATATCTTCACTTTTTATATAATATCCTTTTCCCGGAATAGACTGTACAATACCTCTTACTTTTAACTCATTATAAGCCAACATCACCGTATCTCTAGAAAGAGAAAATCTATTTCGAATACTATTTATAGAGGGTAATTTATCTCCTCTTTTTACATGACCGTCTACAATTGCATTTTCTATCGATGCAATAATTTGTTTGTATTTCGGTACTCCAAGATTTGATTGTATAGATATAATACTCATATCGCAAATATAAGATTATTTTTTAATTAACAAACTGGTAGGTACAGGTTGGTTATTTAAAAATAAAAAAATACATTAGCCGTAATGTTTTAACTGTAAACACTTTACGAAAATCATTTTTATCAATTAAAAACAAAGTATTCATGAAAGCAAAAAAACGGAAACACCGATGCTATTCATTTTTATTAACACTACTTGGTTTTACTTTATTAGGATTCACTCACGTCTCCCAAGCACAAAATATCGTAATCACGGGTACTGTTACCGAAAACAATAGCACATCTTCTCCCCTACCGGGAGTTAACATTACAGTAAAAGGTAATACCACAACCGGAACGCAAACAGACTTTGATGGTAAATACTCTATTGAGGTCGAAGGAACGCAAACTATTCTAGTATTTCAATACTTAGGATTTACCACAAAAGAGGCACTGGTAGGTAACCAAACAGTTATTGATGTAAGCTTGGAAGTCGATTCACAAACATTAGATGAAATTGTAATCGTTGGTTATGGCACACAAAAACGAAGTGATGTAACTGGGGCTATTAGCTCTATAAAAACTGAAGATTTAAACAACGTTGTTGTAACCAATCCTATAGATGCTATACAAGGAAGGGTCTCTGGAATTAATGTAACCTCTTCTTCTGGTAGTCCGGGTGGAATAGCCGATATTATGATAAGAGGTACTGCAACTTTCGGCAACAACCAACCTTTATATATAGTAGATGGGGTACAAGCCGATCCTTATTTTATTGACCCTAATAATATAGCATCTATAGAGGTCTTAAAAGATGCCGCTTCTTCTGCAATTTACGGTACAAGAGCTGCCAATGGAGTAATTATAATATCTACTAAACAAGGAAACAAGCAGAAAACAAAAGTAGAAATCAACTCATCGGTAAGTATTAATACCTTACGAAACGAAATGAAGTTATTAGATGCAGATGGATATGTAAATGTTCATCGACAGATATACGAAAATGCAGGAGAACCATTACCATCTTATGTAGAAAACCCTCCAAATGTAAACACAGATTGGATTGATAAAACTCATAAAGATGGAGTTCTTAATTTACTTAATGCCCGAATAACAGGTGGCTCTGAACATATAAATTACAGTATCGGAGGTAATTTTGCAGACGAAAAAGGTATTCTTATTGGTTCCTCATTTACCAAAAAAGGATTAACTCTTAACCTGGGAACCTCTAAAGGAAAATTCAAAATTGCTACAAATTTAAATTATAGTGAAACCCGAAGAGAAAACCATAAATTTTCTATTAGGGAGACGTATTTTATTTCTCCTTTAATCCCTGTTAGAGATGTTACTAAAGAATCTGGTTTTGGGTACAATGACGAAGGTATGCCTGGTCATAGAAATCCTGTAGGTGATGATCATTTTCTTGAACAATACACTAAATTAAATTATTTTTTAGGAAACATTGATATAGGATATGAAATTCTAAAGGGATTAAATTTTAAGGCCAACCTCTCTTTAGCTACTACAGATACTTATACTTACAATTTTCATGAACCTTATAGAGTTACTCGAATAGAAGATGATGATGATATGTTTGCTTTTATTTCTGAGTATAACTCCAAATTTAGAAGAATCAATCAACAATATACCTTAAAATATGATTTCGAAATCAATAAACATAAATTCGATATATTAGGAGGTTACCAACGCATTAGCGAACCTTTTAGAGAGACTTATGCACAAGGAGAAGGATTTAAACTAGATGAGAATGGAGATAGGATTCCTGCAATTATACTAGACCCTAGCTTCAATACCCTAAATGCTTTTGCAGACGGTACCTACTCGGCAGAAGGAACCAACCCTACCTATAATTTGGTATCACAATTTGGTCGAATCAATTACGCCTTAGATGATAAATATCTTTTCCAAGCAAGTATCCGTAGGGATGGAACTTCTAAATTCGGAAGTAATTATCGATATGGAACTTTCCCCTCTTTTGCAACGGGATGGAAAATTACTGATGAAAAATTTATGCAAAATCAAAACATTTTTGATTTCCTAAAATTAAGATATAGCTGGGGACAGGCTGGTAACGATGCTGCTTTGGGGTATTTTGATTATATCGCTTTAATTAGTCAAGGAAAAGATCAGAATAACGGGGGGTATGTTTTTGGTGACCCACAAACATCTAATCAAGGTAGTATTGCAAGAAAGTTACCTAACAACGATTTACGCTGGGAAACAACTACTTCTTCAAATTTTGGATTGGATTTTGCAATGATAAAAAATCGATTAACCGGAGCCATCAATTATTACAACAGTACTACGGATGATTTATTAATTACTAAAGACTTCCCTTCTTCTGGAGGTGTTGAAAGTGATATTGTAAATATAGGAGAGTTTACTAATAACGGTATTGAAATAGAAGTTGGGTATACCAATCGAGATCATGAATTTAAATATGGGGCTTTTGCTACCTTTACCACTACAAAAACCGAGGTAACTAAATTAAGTAATGAAGATCAGGTACTAAGAGGTATTGGCTTATTATTTGGGTCTGATCATTTTGTAAATCAAACCAAAGTAGGTTATGAACCAGGTGCTTATTTCCTACCTGTTGCCGATGGAATCTTTCAAAATCAAGCAGAAATCGATGCTCACGGGGCACAGACAGATACTGCACAACCGGGGGATATACGATTTATAGATCAAAACAACGATGGAGTCATTGATGAAGAGGATGAAGTTCATATGGGGTCTGCCATTCCTACCTATGAATATAGTTTAAACCTAAATGCAGAATATAAAGGATTTGATCTCAATGTATTTTTACAAGGTGTTGGAGGTAATAAAATCTATAACGGTAATGATTTCAGATTAATGAGTTTGGATACCGGAAGAAATTACAGAGAAGAAGCTCTAAACGCTTGGACCCCCAGTAACACCAATACAAGTGTTCCAAGAGCAGTTCTGGGTGATCCTAATAGAAATAATCGAGCTTCTACTCGTTTCTTGGAAGATGGTGATTATTTACGTGTAAAAACAATTCAGTTAGGGTATTCTATTCATCAAAATGTTTTAGAAAAAGTGCATTTTGATAAAATCAGAGTATACATCACTGGCCAAAATCTATTTACCATTACCAATTATAATGGTTTAGACCCCGAAATTGGTGGTATTTCTTTCTCCAATGATACTACACAAAAAGTATTATCAAGAGGAATTGACAGAAACTTATTCCCAAAATACAAATCTGTGATTTTTGGAGTACAATTAGGTTTTTAATTAAAAAATAAAAGCAATGAAAAAATATCATATAATCTCAATAGTAGTAGCGATACTATGCATAGTATCCTGTGAAGATGATAAATTCATAGATCAGTCTCCACCCGATCAATTAACTACCGAAGTTTTCTGGAGAAATCTAGAAGATGCACAAGGTGGTCTAACCGCAGCCTATGCAGAATTAGAGTCTCGAAGTAATTTTTGGGATGGATGGCAAGAAGGACGTCCTGTGGTAGAATATTTTAGGTCTGATTATGCTCTACCTGGGCCTGATGCCACAAATTATGGACACTGGATGTCTATGTTTAACTTCGAATACACCAATGGACATGTATTTTTGGACGTGATGTGGAAAACAAATTACAAAGGACTTAATTTTGCCAACCAAGTAATTACCAAAGTGGGTGAAATGACCTCAGAGCAAATTTCTTCTTCAGATAAACAGCAAATCATAGGAGAAGCTACTTTTTTAAGAGGCTACTACCATTTCAAACTACTTACCCTATTTGAACAAATTGTGTTAAGGGATGAAATGGTAACCCTAGAAAACATAGATAAATCTTTATCTACCAGATCCGAAGCCTGGGAAGCTATTCTCAATGATTTTGAAAGTGCTGCAAATATGCTCCCAGCTACCCAATCCTCAGAAAATTTAGGAAGAGCTACCAAAGGGGCAGCATTGTCTTATTTAGGAAAAGCATATTTGCATAAAGCAGGAGATACATCCTCTGCAGAAAATAATGATTTTGATAATGCTGCTGCTGCCTTCAAACAGGTAGTAGATAGTGGCGTGTATAGTTTAGAACAGGATTTCCTAAGCCTTTTTAATGGTGAAAATGAGAATAATTCAGAATCTATTTTTGAACTACAGTTTAAAAGTGGAGATGGCACCTCATGGAACGCAACAAGACTCCACGCCTTTGTTGGCGACTGGTGCATTGGAGGATGGGGAGGTATAGAAGCTAATATTTCTATTGTAAACGAAATGAAAAAAGAAGGTATGATTGCAACCAATGGACTTTATGATAACAGGCTATATGGCTCTGTATATTTTAAAGACCCTTTCTATAATGATGGTTCTACCAACGAAATGCAAGGAAGTACCTGGGACGTTCTTATAAACGACACCTATCAATCTCCGGATGCCAAAGACAATAGTGCCTATTTTAGAAAATGGTTACCTAACTTTGTGAGAGATAATGGATATGTTGGTGTAAATGTCGTTTTAATGCGTTATGCCGATGTGCTTTTAATGTATGCAGAAGCTCTGAATGAAACAGGAAAAACAGACGAAGCTATTCCAATCATTAACAACATACGAGACGTTCATGGTTTAATGCCTCCAATTACAGCAACTTCGCAGGCAGACGTAAAAACACAAATTATGCATGAGCGAACTATGGAATTGACACTAGAATCAACTCGTTTTAATGACCTGCGCCGTTGGGGATTACTGGATACCGCCATGCAAGCAGTGGGAAGAACAGGGTTTAATGCTTCCGAACACTCTTATTTCCCTATTCCTCTATCAGAAATACAGACAAATAATTTAGTAGATTAAAATTTATAAAATAATATAGAAAAGTAAAAAGTTGAGTTTGAAAACACCTAAAGAAATATCGAATCGATGCTTTAGGTGTTTTTTTATGAAAAATATTAATTTTTCTAATATTAAAATTACAGTATCAACCTAGCATATTCTCTTATTTTTTCTATTTTAACTCTTTCTTTCAAACTAGAAAAAACACTTCTTTATCGCATAAATTGTTTTAAAATGAATCAAATAATTACTACTTTTTTTTACATGTTTTTTTATGCAAACATTTCTATTTATGCGCAAGATCAAGCTAAAAAAACACCTTTTATTAACAGTGATGCTATAAACAACATTATTAATGATAGCATCTTTTTAAATTCACAAAACACAATTCATTCATCAATTCCTATTTAAACATCATATCAATGAAAACATATGTTTCTTATATAATTCTAGGGCTTTTTTTTAGTATTATTAGTTGCTCAGAACCCGTTACACAAAAAGTTGAAGAAAAACTAGCTGCACAAGAAGTATTAGAGCGTACCATTGGTAAAACAAACGCTGAAAATTTTGTACTACAAATCGAGCAAGATACGTTAAAAACAGATTGGTTTTCGATTCAAAAGCAAGGCACCAAAATTTTTATAAATGGTAACTCTCAAATAGCACTTTGCAGAGGTGTATATGATTATCTAAAAAGCGAATGTAATAACATTTATAGTTGGTCTGGTAATACTATTAACATCCCCAAAGAGCTACCTAATGTTAACAAGAAAGTAGAAAGTCCTTATCAGTTTCGCTATTACTTTAATGTAGTAACTCATGGATATACCACCGCATATTGGGATTGGAAACGTTGGGAAAAAGAAATAGACTGGATGGCCATTCATGGTATTAACATGCCTCTTATTGGAGGGGCGCATGAAGCAATTCTATCCAGAGTTTTTCAAAATATTGGTCTTACAAAATCAGAAATCGATCAATATTTTTCTGGCCCTGCTCATTTCCCATGGAATAGAATGGGAAATTTAAACGGTTGGGATGGTCCTCTACCCGATTCATATTTTCCAAAACAAATTGCTCTAACGCACCAAATGCTGGATCGTATGAAAAAACTAGATATGAGCCCTATTATTCATGCTTTTGCAGGTTTTGTCCCTAAAGGTATAAAAAGAGTTTTCCCAGAAGCCGAAGTTCGTGAATTAGGATGGGGAGGTGGACTACCCAAAGAAAATAATGGTTTTATCCTATCCCCAGACAGTGATCTTTTTATTAAAATAGGAGCTCTATACATCAAAGAGTGGGAAAAAGAATTTGGCAAAGGCGAATATTATCTAGCAGATAGCTTTAACGAAATGGATGCTCCACTTTCTAAAGATCCTCAAAAAGCTCTTGAAGAATTGGCAATCTATGGAGGATCGGTATATGAATCTATTAAAAAAGAAAACCCAGATGCAACTTGGGTAATGCAAGGGTGGACCTTTCCTTATCACAAAGATGAAAACAGAAAATTATTCTGGACACCAGAACGATTGGGAGCACTAGTTTCTAAAGTACCAGATGACAAATTATTAATATTAGATTTGGCTAATGAATACAATCATGTATTCTGGAAAATAGATCCTTCCTGGAAAATGTATGACGGCTTTTTTGGTAAGAAATGGATTTACTCTTTTATACCCAATATGGGAGGTAAAATACCACTGAACGGAAAATTAGATATATATGCCTCTATTCCTTCTCTCGCTCTTAATTATGAAAACAAAAAGAATCTGGTTGGTTTTGGTTTTGCCCCAGAAGGAATCGAAAATAATGAAATAGTATATGAATTATTATCAGATATAGCCTGGACAAAAGAAAAAATAGAGTTAAATCCATGGGTAGAAAAATATTGTATTCAGCGTTATGGAGCTTTTCCCGAAGATATGAAAACAGCTTTCGAATGGCTCAATAAATCGGCATTCGGATCTTTTACCGATCACCCTATGCACCGATATCAATTTAGACCTTATAAAAAACCAGAAGGTGTCGAAGATCATGCTACTGTTCACAAATCTGAAGAATTTGGCAAAGCCGTCGAATATTTTTTAAACTGTATTCCTCAACTAAAAAACAGTGAACTTTTTAAAATAGATGCCATCGAAATAGCAGTACAATATCTTGGGTTAGTAGCAGATCAAAAATTGCTAGATTTTCTTGATAATGAAACAGAAGAAAAATCAAAACAATTAGATGAAGTTATGGAATTACTACTCATCATGGATAAGCTATTAGCTTCTCACCCTAATCGAAATCTGCAAGAATGGGTAGATTTTGCCAGAAACTGGGGAGATACAGAAAAAGATAAAAACTACTATGAATCTAATGCAAAAAGGTTATTAACCACTTGGGGTGGCGACCCTGTTAATGATTATTCTGGTAGAGTTTGGAGTGGTTTGATTCGAGATTACTATGTTCCAAGATGGGTTAATTATCATCAAGACGAGAGTGCTGATAAAAAACAAAATATGCGAAATTGGGAAGAAGAATGGATTATGAAACAAGGAATCTCTACTTCAGTTCCTTTTGATGAGCCCCTAACCATCTTAACTACGCTATTTAAAAAACATAAAAACGAGTTTGCAAACAAACAAGATTTAAAATAGTCTGTTTCTAGAATAGTTATTTTTCATTAATTTACTATTGATCAGTATAATTAGACTGAAATAGAAAGTACTTAACATTTATAGGTCATATTTTATGAAGATAAGATCGTTCTTGTTTGTAACCTTTAGGCAATATATTATCTTTACCGACTGAATTAAGAAAGATTACAAATGAAGATTTCATACAACTGGCTAAAACAATTTATCAATCTAAACTGGGATGCAGAAAAGGCGGGCGAACTTCTTACTGACTTAGGACTCGAAGTAGAAGGAATAGAAAGCTTTCAAAGTGTTAAAGGAGGCTTAGAAGGTGTTGTTGTAGGGCAAGTACTAAACTGTGAAAAACATCCTAATGCCGACAAATTAAAGGTTACAAAGGTAGACCTAGGAGGTCCAGAACCCGTACAAATTGTTTGTGGAGCACCAAACGTTGCGGTAGGTCAAAAAGTTCCTGTTGCTACAATTGGCACCAAACTTTACGATGATAATGGCCAGGAATGGACAATAAAAAAGGGGAAAATTAGAGGTGAAGAAAGCCACGGTATGATTTGTGCCGAAGATGAATTAGGATTGGGAAAAGCACATGATGGAATCATGGTATTAGATGCCGATATTCCTGTAGGTACCAAAGCTTCTACCGTTTTTGACATCGAAAATGATCAGATTTTTGAAATTGGATTGACACCTAATCGTGCCGATGCCATGAGTCATTGGGGTACAGCCCGTGATCTTAAAGCCGGATTATTGCAAAAGGATATAAATATAGAACTTATTACGCCATCGGTAAGTAACTTTAGAGTTGAAAACAGATTGCATAAAATTGATATCGAAGTAGCGAATACTGATCTGGCACCAAGATATTGTGGAGTAACAATTTCTAACGTTAAGGTTAATGAATCTCCAAGTTGGCTACAACATCGATTAAAAGCAATAGGAATTACTCCCAAAAACAATATTGTAGATGTAACTAATTATGTATTACACGAACTAGGGCAACCTTTGCATGCGTTTGATGCACATTATATTGAAGGTGAAAAGATTGAAGTAAAAACTGTTAAAGCTGGCACAAAATTCACAACTCTCGATGAAGTAGAAAGAGAACTACATGCAGAGGATCTTATGATTTGTGATGCTGTAAAACCGCTTTGTATTGCAGGTGTTTTTGGTGGTATTAACTCTGGGGTAACAGAAAGCACCACCTCTATATTCTTAGAAAGCGCCTACTTTAATCCTGTTAGTGTTAGAAAAACTGCAAAAAGACATAGTTTAAATACTGATGCTTCCTTTAGGTTTGAAAGAGGCATTGATCCTAATATTACAGAGTATGCTTTAAAGAGAGCTGCTTTATTGATACAAGAATTAGCCGGAGGAATCATTTCTAGTGAAATTACAGATCTATATCCTAAAAAGATTGAAGATACTCAGGTTTTTTTATCGTTCGAAAATGCTACTAAGCTTATCGGAGAAGAACTTCCTTCTGATACTATCAAAAGTATTCTTACCTCTTTGGATATAAAAATTAATAGTGTTACAGAACTGGGTGTAGGACTCACAATCCCTGCTTATAGAAATGATGTACAAAGAGAAGCAGATGTCATAGAAGAAGTGCTTAGAGTATATGGATATAACAATATTGGTTTTACTCAAAAACTAAATGCTTCTATCTCTAATATCGACAAATTTGCAGATCACTCGGTACAAAATACCATTTCGAATCAGTTTGTTGGTCAAGGGTTTCATGAAATGATGTCTAACTCATTGACTTCGCCAGAATATACCAGTCTAAGCGAACAAATAAAAGAGGACAACAATATACTAATGCTAAATCCCTTAAGTAATGATTTAGCAGTTATGCGACAGTCTATGTTATTTTCTGGGCTAGAAGCTATTGCATACAACAGTAACAGAAAACGGTCAAATCTAAAATTGTTCGAATTCGGAAAAACATACCACCTTTACGAAAATGAAAGAATCGAGAACAAACACTTAAGTGTTCTTATTTCTGGTGATCGATCCAAAGAGTCTTGGGTTGCTAACTCTAAGGGAAGTGATTTCTTTTACTTAAAAGGAATTGTAATTTCTGTTCTGGAGCGCTTGGGGCTAAATAAACTAAAATCATCTCCGATAAAAAATGATATTTTTACTGAAGGTTTATCATTGTCATTAGGCAAGACCAAATTGGTTGATTTTGGAAATGTTAAAAAATCTGTTCTTAAGCATTTTGCAATTTCTCAAGAAGTATGGTTTGCCGATTTTAATTGGGATGCTGTATTAAATTTTGCCCAACACAACAAGATAAAATATACAGAAATCCCTAAGTTTCCAGAAGTAAGAAGAGATTTTGCGCTCTTATTAGAAGAATCAGTTAAATTTGAAGATATTCATACTCTGGCCAAACAGACAGAAAAACAACTTCTAAAAGAAGTGAACTTATTCGATGTATATCAAGGAGAAAATCTTCCTAACGGCAAAAAGTCTTATGCGGTAAGTTTTATTATTCAGGATGAAAATAAAACACTTACAGATAAACAGATTGATAAAATAATGAACAAATTACAACATAATTTTGAAACCAAATTAGGAGCAGAATTAAGATAAAATAGCTATCATCTCAAAATATATACTATTAACCACCGTTTAAAACGGTGGTTTTTTTTAGTTCAATTATTTTATAACAGACACACCATTACATCTTCTTTCTAACAAAAATCATTATAGTTAATTACATACTATAGAATTAGTATTACAAAAGAAGAAAAACGACATATATAAAAAGGAGAGTATTTTTTAATACTCCCCTTTTTATATTATTTATAACTATATATTTTAGTTACCTCCCTCTAAAGCTTTTAGTTTATTTTTCATAATATCTGCTTTAGGGTCATCTAACTGATAAAAGATATTCATTAATGTACGAATCGCATCTATGTTATCAGGGTTACTTTTTAAGGCACCTTCTAAATAAGGAACTGCACTTGTATAAATATTTTGTCTCTCTTTCTTAAGTACTTCGTAACGCTTATTATCAGCACTAGAAGTTCCTAATGCATTCATTTCATCTACAACACTTTTTTCTTTTCCTAAGATCAAAGCAGCTATATTTATTTGAGCAGAAGTGTAATCTGGCTTAATCTCTAGTGCTTTTTTATAGTATACTAATGCTTGATCATTATCACCTAAACGAGAAGCGCTTACTCCTAAGTTATATAACAAATCAGGGTTTTCTGGATCGTTAGCAACAATTTTCTCCATCAACTCTTTATATTTCTCAATATTTCCTAATTTATAATACAAATCTGCTTCTGCCTGCATAAGTGTAGCATCATTTGGATTTTCTTTTGAAGCGTTTTCTATAGCAGTAATAGCTTCTTTATTTTTTCCTTGACTTACATAAATTAAGGCAATATTCTTAGCTATTTCTCCTTTTTTAGATTCTGAAGTTCTAACCTCAGGCTTGATATACTCTCCACTTTTTACAGAAACATCTCTTAGTTGTTTAGAACCAAAAACTTCAATCTCACCAGTTTCCTTTTTTGTAGCTACAAATTCTTTTTTAATTCCTGTATATCCTAGATCTTGTAATTCATTATAATACTTTAATGCTGTATCATAATCTTGGGCATTAATTGCATTACCAGCTGCATAATATAAATAAGTCCCATCTCCTTTTTCTATGGTATAACTAAGATATAACTTCTTTGATGCAGTTTTATAATTCTTCGCATTTTGATCCTTAATAGCACTATCTATTAATGTAGCAACCAAACTTTGAATATTTTTAGTTGCTTCTACTGTATATTTTGATCCACCAGCAGCTTTTTCTACTTCTATTGCTTTATTGTATGCATTAGCAGCCCCTTCCATTTTCTCTAAAGAGTCACCAGCAGAAGCAGAAAATACTTTTCCTTTAAGGAAATAATATTGTGCTTTCATCTTTTCATCTGCTGCTCCTAATTGTCCTTCTGCAGCTTTTAAAGCATCGCTAGCTACATCTAGCTGCCCAGATTTTATAGCTTTAGCTGCCGCTTTTATAGCTTGCTTCTGTGAAAATCCGATAGCGCTAAAAGCTAAGAATAATACTACGATAAATTTAGTTTTCATTACTTGTTAATTTTAATATTGGGATTTAATTATTGTTGTTTCTTTTAATTATCAATATTCGTGCCATCTGCGGCATTTTCATTGCCGATTTCCTCATCGTTTTCATCATCGATATTGTCCTCATCATGCATGACTTTGGCAACAGCAGCAATAGAGTCTTTACCTTTTAAATTTATAAGACGCACACCTTGTGTTGCTCTTCCCATTACACGTAAATCTTCTATAGCAAGACGAATCGCAATTCCAGACTTATTAATAATCATTAAATCATCAGAATCTGTTACATTTTTAATAGCAACCAGCTTACCTGTTTTGTCTGTAACAGAAATGGTTTTTACTCCTTTACCACCTCTGTTTGTTATTCTATAGTCTTCTAATTTAGAACGTTTTCCATAGCCATTTTCAGAGACTACAAGGATATTACTTTCCATTTCATTAACTGCTACCATTCCTATTACTTCATCTTCTTCATCGGCCAATCGTATACCTCTAACACCAGAAGCACCACGCCCCATAGGTCTGGTCTTTTCTTCTTCAAAACGAATTGCTTTTCCTGATTTTACCGCCAGCATCACTTGACTCTTTCCGTTGGTTAATTTTGCCTCAAGAAGCTCATCATTTTCTTTAATTGTAATTGCATTAATACCATTTGTTCTAGGTCTAGAATATTGCTCTAATGAGGTTTTCTTAACCTGTCCCTTTTTGGTAGCCATAATGACATAATGTGAATTTATATACTCTTCGTCTTTAAGATCCTGTGTACATATAAACGCTTTTACCTTATCATCATTATGAATATTAATTAGATTTTGTATTGCTCTTCCTTTAGATGTTTTACTACCTTCAGGAATTTCATATACTCTCATCCAAAAACATTTACCGTTTTGCGTAAAGAACAACATATATTGATGATTCGTTCCAACAAATAAATGTTCTAGAAAATCTTCATTACGTGTTGTACTTCCTTTTTGACCTACTCCTCCTCTATTTTGTTTTTTATACTCATTAAGAGAAGTTCTTTTAATATACCCAGCATGTGAAATTGTAATCACTACTTTTTCATCCGGAATCATATCTTCGATACTTAAGTCTCCACCGGCATATTCTATTTGAGAACGACGTTCATCACCGTATTTATCTTTAACCTCTTGAAGTTCTTCTTTAATAATATCCATTCTACGCTCTTTCTTAGCTAAGATATCTTTAAGATCTTCTATGGTTTTCATCAACTCATCATACTCTGCACGTAACTTGTCTTGCTCTAGTCCTGTTAATTGACGCAAACGCATTTCGACAATTGCTTTTGCCTGAATTTCAGAAAGCTTAAAGCGTTCCATTAATTTTTCACGGGCCTCATCAGCATTCGCCGAAGAACGTATTAACGCTATAACTTCATCAATATTGTCTGAAGCAATAATTAATCCTTCAAGAATATGTGCACGTTCTTCTGCTTTCTTGAGTTCATATTTTGTTCTACGAACAACAACCTCATGTCTATGCTCTACAAAATAATGAATCATTTCTTTTACGTTCAATAATTGTGGTCGACCATTAACCAACGCAATATTATTAACACTAAAAGAAGATTGTAAAGCTGTATACTTATATAATAGATTAAGAACTATATTAGGTATTGCATCACGCTTCAAAATATAAACGATACGCATACCTTTTCTATCGGATTCATCTCTTATCGATGAAATCCCATCTATCTTCTTATCATTAACAAGATCTGCAGTTTTTTTAATCATATCAGCCTTATTAACCTGATATGGGATTTCTGTAACGATGATGCATTCTCTACCATTCACTTCTTCAAAACTAGCTTTGGCACGCATTACGATTCTACCTCTTCCAGTTTTAAAAGCTTCTCGAACACCATCATATCCATATATGATACCTCCTGTAGGAAAATCAGGAGCTTTGATATGTTGTATTAATTCATCAATTTCTATCGCATCGTTTTCGATATATGCTATAGTTCCATCTACTACTTCACTTAGATTATGAGGTGGCATATTAGTTGCCATACCAACAGCAATACCCGATGCACCATTTATAAGTAATCCAGGTACTCGAGTCGGTAAAACAGTAGGTTCTTTAAGTGTATCATCAAAATTTAAAGTATGATCTACCGTATCCTTTTCGATATCTGCAAGCATATCTTCAGATATCTTACGCATTCTTGCTTCGGTATAACGCATTGCAGCTGGACTATCACCATCTACAGAACCAAAGTTACCTTGCCCGTCAACCAACATATATCTCAAACTCCACTCCTGAGCCATTCGAACCATGGTATCATATACAGAAGTATCCCCATGCGGGTGATATTTCCCTAGCACCTCTCCTACAATTCTTGCAGATTTCTTATGAGCACTATTTGCTTTAACACCTAGTTCGTACATACCATATAAAACACGTCTATGTACGGGTTTAAGACCATCCCTAACATCTGGTAGTGCCCGAGATACAATAACAGACATTGAGTAATCAATGTATGCTGATTTCATCTCATCTTCTATATTGATAGGTATAAGCTTTTCTCCGTCAGCCATAAAATTTTATTTAATTCAAAAATTAATTAATTCAAACGCGCTAATTTACGTAAATTAAGACAGTTTTAACAACGTATTTATTACCTAATATACGTAATTTATTAACAACAATGACGACTTAGATAGTTAATAAGTCTACTCCTAATGGTTTTGATTATTAAAGCTTTTTTTGTCTATTTACCGTAATTAATAAAAAAAGTGCCGTAATTTATATTTGAAAACACTAGATGACTCCAAAAAAAAAGAGTAGAATTGTATTGAAAAATAGCTTATTACAAAAAAAACACACATTATTGATCGATTAAAAGAGGGCTTTTTGTAAATGTAACTCTAAAAATTACTATTTTAGTTATAAAGAAAAAGAAAGAGAATATTTTATGGATGATAATTTTTCACCAAGGGTTAAAGATGTTATTGCTTACAGTAAAGAAGAAGCGCTTAGGTTAGGCCATGACTTTATTGGTACCGAACATCTTATGTTGGGACTGCTTCGTGATGGAAGTGGAAAAGCGATTAATATCCTGGATGCTCTGGATATTGATCTTACTATTTTAAGAAGAAAAGTAGAAATCCTCAGCCCGGCAAACCCTGATATAATGGTGACTTCGAACGAGAAAAAAAACCTACATTTAACCAGGCAGGCAGAACGAGCCCTGAAAACTACATTTTTAGAAGCTAAACTTTTTCAAAGTTCTTCTATCAATACAGCACATCTTCTGCTTTGCATTTTAAGAAACGAAAATGACCCAACTACGAAACTTTTAAATCGTTTAAAGGTGGATTATGATAACGTTAAAGACCAATTTAAGTTTATGATTGCTAACGAAGAAGAATATATAGATAACCCAAAAGCAGAATCTTTTCCAGACGATGATGATTTGTCAGGAGATGCTTCAAAAGAAAACCCTTTTAATTCACCTGGAGCTGGTAGTAAAGCAGGAAAAAAATCTAAAACACCAGTTTTAGATAATTTTGGAAGAGATCTTACTGTCATGGCAGAAGAAGGAAAACTTGATCCTGTGGTAGGCCGATCTAAAGAAATTGAACGAGTATCACAGATACTAAGTAGAAGAAAAAAGAACAACCCTCTTTTAATAGGTGAACCTGGTGTAGGTAAGTCTGCAATTGCAGAAGGACTTGCCTTACGAATTGTAAAACGAAAAGTTTCAAGAATCTTATTTGACAAGAGAGTAGTCACCTTGGATTTGGCCAGTTTGGTTGCCGGTACAAAATATCGCGGTCAATTCGAAGAAAGAATGAAAGCGGTTATGAATGAGCTTGAAAAAAATGATGATATCATTTTATTTATAGATGAAATTCATACCATCGTAGGTGCTGGAGGCGCTACAGGAAGCCTAGATGCTTCGAATATGTTTAAACCAGCATTGGCAAGAGGTGAAATTCAATGTATAGGTGCTACTACCCTAGATGAATATAGACAATACATAGAAAAAGACGGTGCGCTAGAGAGAAGATTTCAGAAAGTTATCGTTGAGCCAACCAATATTGAAGAAACTATAGAGATTCTTAATAACATTAAAGAAAAATACGAAGAACACCATAACGTTAATTACACACCAGAAGCTATTGAGGCTTGTGTAAAATTAACCAACAGATATATGACCGATAGATTCTTACCAGACAAAGCTATTGATGCTTTGGACGAAGCTGGATCCAGAGTTCATATCACAAATATTGATGTTCCTAAAAAAATTCTTGATCTTGAGAAAAAACTTGAAGAAGTAAGAGAACTCAAAAACAGTGTTGTCAAAAAACAAAAATATGAAGAGGCTGCCAAGCTTAGAGATGATGAAAAAAATCTTGAAAAAGAGCTAGCAACTGCTCAAGAACAATGGGAAAAAGAATCCAAACTTCATAAGGAAACGGTAGATGAAGAGAATGTGGCAGATGTTGTTTCTATGATGACAGGTATCCCTGTAAATCGTATTGCCCAAACAGAGAGTAACAAACTAGCAGAATTACCAAACCTAATAAAAGGTAAAGTAATTGGACAGGATGATGCGGTTTCTAAAGTTGTAAAAGCAATTCAGCGTAATCGAGCGGGACTTAAAGATCCTAACAAACCTATCGGTTCTTTTATTTTCTTAGGACAAACAGGAGTAGGAAAAACACAATTAGCAAAAGTATTAGCTACCGAGCTTTTTGATAGCGAAGACACTCTTATTAGAATAGATATGAGTGAATATATGGAGAAATTTGCTGTTTCGAGATTAATAGGAGCTCCTCCAGGATATGTAGGATATGAAGAGGGTGGACAATTAACAGAAAAAGTTAGAAGAAAGCCTTATGCAGTTGTATTATTAGATGAGATTGAAAAAGCACATCCAGACGTTTTTAACATGATGCTTCAAGTATTAGATGATGGATACCTAACCGATAGCTTGGGTCGTAAAATAGATTTTAGAAATACTATTATCATTATGACTTCTAATATTGGTGCCCGTAAACTAAAAGATTTCGGACAAGGAGTTGGTTTCGGTACTAGTGCCAAGAAATCACAAGCAGAAGATCATGCAAAAGGAATTATAGAAAACGCTCTAAAAAAGGCGTTTGCTCCAGAATTTCTTAATAGAGTTGATGATGTAATTGTATTCAACGCATTAGAAAGAGAAGATATTCATAAAATTATCGACATAGAGCTTGATAAGCTTTACGGCAGAATAAATGATCTGGGATACAATCTATCACTTAGCAACGAAGCAAAAGATTATATCACAGAGAAAGGTTTTGACAGACAATATGGTGCCAGACCATTAAAAAGAGCCATTCAAAAATATATTGAAGATGCTCTTGCAGAAGAAATTATAAATGCACAGTTACAAGAAGGTGACAGTATTTTTATGGATCTAGACAAAGACTCTAGTGAATTAACAATCACTATTAAAAAAGCCAAAAAATCGGCTGAGTCGTAATAATTTAAATCATTAACACACCCAAAAAAGGCTATTGTTTTAAAAACAATAGCCTTTTTTACTTATTATGATTAGTCAGGTTTTATTACCTAATAATTATTTTGCAATATTCACCGCTCTGGTTTCTCTAATAACCGTTATTTTTACCTGACCAGGATACGTCATATCTGTTTGTATTTTTTGCGAAATTTCAAATGATAAGCTTGCTGCTTTTTCATCATTTACCTTTTCACTCTCTACAATAACTCGTAACTCACGCCCTGCTTGTATCGCATACGCCTTCTTAACACCTTCAAACCCAAATGCAATTCCTTCAAGATCTTTTAATCGCTGTATGTATGAATCTAACACCTGCCTTCTTGCCCCAGGTCTAGCACCACTTATCGCATCACATACCTGTACAATAGGAGAAATCAATGAAGTCATTTCTACTTCGTCGTGATGCGCTCCAATAGCATTACACACTTCTGGTTTTTCTCCGTATTTTTCTGCCCATTGCATCCCTAAAATAGCGTGAGGAACCTCTGTTTCTGTATCTGGCACTTTACCAATATCATGAAGCAATCCCGCTCGTTTAGCTAACTTTGGACTTAATCCTAACTCTGCAGCCATTACTCCACACAACTTTGCTACCTCTCTAGAGTGTTGCAAGAGGTTTTGTCCGTAAGAAGATCGGTATTTCATCCTTCCCACAGTTTTTATCAATTCTGGATGCAATCCATGAATACCCAAATCAATAACGGTACGCTTACCGACCTCTATAATTTCTTCATTAATTTGTTTTCTAGTCTTTTTAACAATCTCCTCTATTCGTGCAGGGTGAATCCTTCCATCGGTAACCAACTTATGCAATGATAGCCTGGCAACCTCACGTCTCACAGAATCAAAGCATGATAATATAATTGCTTCTGGCGTATCATCTACAATAATTTCTACTCCTGTTGCAGCTTCAATCGCTCTAATATTCCTTCCTTCTCTACCAATAATTCTACCTTTTACATCATCGCTTTCTATATTAAACACAGAAACACAATTCTCGATCGCCTCTTCTGTACCTATTCGTTGGATCGTATTAATCACTACCTTTTTAGCCTCTTGTCTTGCAGTTAGCTTAGCCTCTTCGATCGTATCTTGTATCAGACCCATCGAATCTGTCTTTGCTTGTTCCTTTAGGGACTCTACTAATTGTTCTTTAGCTTCTTCTGCAGATAATCCAGATATCACCTCTAGTTGTTGCACCTGGCTTTTATGCAACTTTTTAAGCTCACTTCGTTTTTTCTCTAAATAATCTTTACGTTGGTCTTGTTCTTTTAACTTTTCAATAAGCTCTGTATTAAGCTTTTTATTTTTTGACAATTCATTCGAAACTTGTGATTCTTTATCTCTTGTCCTTTTTTCTGCCTCTGCAATTTTTTTGTCACGTGACAGGATCACTTTTTCATGTTCTGATTTAAGCTCGATAAATTTTTCTTTAGCCTGAAGGATTTTATCTTTTTTAATTGTCTCTCCTTCACTCTTAGCATCTCTTACTATACTATCTGAAGTTTTCTTTGCATTTTTAATAATTTCGGACGCTTTACTTCGCTCCAGGACCTTTGCAATTATAAAACCTATAATTAGCCCCGCTATCCCGGCAACAATCAAAAACATACTATTATCATCCATAATTTTTATGAGTATTTATATATAAAAAAAGCCCACACTAGTAAAGGTTCTGTATAAACTCTGTAAAAACAGGTTTAGGGCTAACAAATTGCTCAAGAATCCGCTCAAGGCGGCGCGCTTTTACAATTTAAACTCACCCTTTTTAATTAATTCTTGTTGAGTTTATCAAAATAACAACTAGTGCAGGCAGTAACCTTATTTATTTTAAGAACGTCACGATAAATGATTATGTAACAGGTCGTTTAATTCACTTAACCTATTAGAAACAGTAATCATATCTTCATCTTTATCTATAGTCTTTTGTTCTACTTGTGAAGCAAACTGTAAAGCACACATTGCCAATACATCTTGCTTATCTCTAACTGCATAACTTTGCTCAAACTGCTTTATCATAGCTTCAATTTTCTTTGCAGCCTTACGCAATCCCTCTTCCTGATCCGGATTAATTGTTAAAGGATATACACGGTCTGCAATAGATAATTTTATTTTAAGCTTATCTCCCATACATTTTACTTATTCAGAAAGTTGTGATATACACATATCAATCTCTCTTATCAAAGCATTTATTTTGAGCTTGGTTTCCCTCTTATGTTCGTCACTGCCTAGCATTGCATTTGCATTTTTGAGCGCACTGAATTTTTCTTCCCATTGCCTTAATTGATCCATCTGAATTTCAGAATTAGATTCTAATTCTTCTATTTTCTCCTTAAGACTTGTATTTTGTTGCTTCAATATTTCATATTTATGAAGCAGTTTACTTATCCTATTTTCAAGAGAATCAACAATTTCAATTAAATCACTCATTATAAATTCTACACAATACTTCGTTACACAAAGTTAACATACCAATTGAAAAAACCCAATAGTTTTTTAAGTAATTTCATAACTTAACAACTCCTCTCTATTACTTCTATCTTTATCCTTATGAAAATGAGATATTTTTGAAGTAAAAATTACTTCTTCAGGTTATCTAACAAAAAAAATGAGTAGTTTTATCTACGTTAAACTATTTATAAACAACTCATATCCCTTTATGCGAAATTTTACATTTTTTGTATTCCTGGTTTTTTCTTTAAGCTATGGGCAAAAAGATTCGGTTAAAGATGATTTTATCTCCCCTCTGGATATTCCGACAGTACTATCAGGAACCTTTGGCGAACTTAGATCTAATCATTTCCATTCTGGATTAGATTTGAAAACTAATGGTGAAGAAGGGCTTAATGTATATGCCGTGGCATCTGGTACTGTTACCAGAATCAAAATCTCCCATAGGGGGTATGGGAAAGCTATATATATTGCTCATCCCAATGGTCATACAAGTGTCTATGCTCATTTACAAAAGTTTTCTCCAGAAATAGAAGCCTATGTTAAGAAGCGTCAATATGCAAAAGAATCGTATGAAATTGAGCTTTTTCCCAAATCAGGATCTTTACAAGTTAAACAGAAAGATATCATAGGTTATAGCGGCAATACAGGAGGTAGTTCTGGACCTCATTTGCACTTCGAAATTAGAGATTCCAGATCAAGACCAATGAATCCAATGCTTTTTGGAATGGAGGCAAAAGATACTCAAAAGCCAATTATAAAAGGGTTATGGGCCTATAGCATGGATAAAAATGCTCATATAAATGGGGCTCAGGGTCCTGTAAAACTAAAGGTAGCTTTACAACCAGACGGAAGTTTTAAAACAGAAACTATAAATGCCCTTGGGAAAATTGGTTTTGGAATTTCTACTATCGATAAACAGGATTTAGCAGCCAATAATAATGGAGTTTATACAATTACTACAGAAATAAATGGGCAAAAAAACCTTGAGTTTAAAATGGATCGGTTTTCTTTTGCAGAGACAAGGTATATTAATCGACTTATCGATTATGCTACTTATAAAAAACATAGAAATAAAGTCACCAAACTTTTTGTAGAAAAAAACAATCCATTAACAGTCTTTAAAAATAAAGTAAATAATGGGTTTCTCTCTATAAAAGATACTCTTTCTTATAATTATGAAATACAGGTTAAAGATTTTAATGATAATACATCTGTGATTAAAATACCTATAAAAGGGCAATCGTTAGATTCTATAATAAAAAAAGAAACTCCTAAATATTCAGAATTTGCAAATGCTTCAGAAAATTACTCCTATAGCTCAGGTATTTTTGATCTGTTCATACCAAAAGGAAGTTTATACGAAAATTCTTATTTGGACATTTCTGTTAAAGGTGAAGTAGCAAAAATCCATAATAATAGGACACCATTACATAAAAATATGACTTTGGTTTTTGATGTATCTCGTTATAATGAAGATGATAAGAAAAGATTATATATAGGGCGTATAAATGGTAGTAAACACCCATCCTATTTAAAAACCTATAAAAAAGGTAATAGATTTTCTGCAAGAACGCGTGTTTTTGCCTCCTATTCGTTATTTACGGACCACCAAAAACCTGTTATTTTACCGATTAATATTCCTGAAAAAAAATGGATTTCGAAAGAAACACATCTAAAAATTAAAATCGACGATGCTGAGTCTGGTATAAAGTATTATAAAGGAACCATCAACGGAAAATTCATATTATTGGAATATGATTATAAAACCGGAATGTTAGTTTATGATTTTAACGACAAAATAAATACTGATTCAGAAAATAATTTTAAACTTGTGGTGTTAGATAATGTAGGCAATAAAACAACTTTTGAAACCACATTTTTTAGAAAACCTTAAAACACATTCATTTTTTGAAAAATCAATCCTTACTCTTCTTGACAATTCTACTGTTTATCAGTATCACTTCTATCTCTCAAACTGCTACATTAAAAGGTGTCGTATTAGATGAATTTAACACTCCCGTTTCTGGAGCGAATATCTCTTGTGATGGAACAGGAACACAATCGAATAAAAACGGAGTTTATGAGATAAGCATTATCGCAAACAAAGAAGTATCTGTAACGGTATCTCATATTAGTTTTAAAAACATACAATTTACTATCAAACTTGATGAAAATCAGGAGTACGAATTGAATCCTATATTAAAACCAGATATTGAACAAATAAGTGAAGTTGTTATATCTGGACGAGAGCGAAAGGTTGTCGAAGGTATTACCACTTTAGATCCAGAAACTATCAGAACTACACCATCTGCCAATGCTGGTGTAGAAGGGCTTCTTAAAAGTTTACCAGGAGTAAGTTCTAATAATGAATTAAGTACACAATACTCTGTTAGAGGAGGAAATTATGATGAAAACCTAGTTTATGTAAATGAAATAGAGGTCTACCGACCTTTTTTGGTGAGATCAGGACAACAAGAAGGGCTAAGTTTTCTTAATACCGATCTGGTTCGTAGTGTAGATTTTTCTGCAGGTGGATTTCAGGCTAAATACGGTGATAAACTTTCTTCGGTTTTGGACATTACCTATAAAAGGCCTACTCGACTTGGTGCAACTGCAGATTTAAGTCTTTTGGGAGGAAGTATCTCTGCAGAAGGAATTTCAAAAAATAAAAAAATAGCCGCCATTATCGGGGTTCGTTACAGAGATAACAGTCTACTGGTAGAATCAAAAAATACAGAAACAAATTTCAGACCTAGGTTTGCAGATGTACAAACCTATATTTCCTATAATATTACCGATAAGTTTGAGCTTGGTTTTTTGGGTAATATAGCCCTTAACACTTATGATTATGAACCTATAAGTCAACAAGTAAATTTTGGAACTCTACAGACTGTACAGGCATTAACGGTTCAATACCAAGGGCAAGAAAAAGACCGATATGAAACCTATTTTGGAGCTTTTAAAGGCACCTATAGCCCTAATGAGTTTCTTACGCTAAAACTTATTGCTTCTGGATACCATACCAAAGAACAGGAGCATTATGATATTCTTGCTGCGTATTCGTTAGGGAGTGTAAATACTGATATTGGAAGTGATGGCGTTGGTGAAGTAGAGTTTAGTAGAGGGATTGGGTCTCAATTAACACATGCGAGAAATGATTTGGACGCTTTAATTTTTAATGTCGAACACAAAGGAACATATACCAAAACAGATCATCAATTTGATTGGGGACTAAAATACACATCTGAAGATATAAGAGACAGACTTCAAGAATATGAAATTATCGATTCTGTCGGTTTTTCGATTAGACCACCAGTATCAGACTTTATAAACGATCAACCTTACACTCCTAATACCAGCCCGATTGTACCTTTTACAAATATTAGAGCCACTAATAGTGCGGTTATAGACCGAATTTCTGGCTATGCGCAGCACAGTCTTCGTACAACTATCAAAGAAAATGAATTATGGGTAAATACTGGTGTTAGGTATCATAGTTGGCGAGTATCTGGAGATAATATTCGTACATATTCGCAAACCGTTTTTAGCCCTAGAGCACAAATTGCATTAAAACCCAATTGGAAATCTGAAATGATTTTTAGATTATCTGGAGGTTTATATCATCAACCCCCTTTCTATAGAGAATTAAGAGATTCTTTGGGAGTAGTAAGACCAGAGGTAAAAGCACAACAATCTGCACATTTTGTATTGGGGAATGATTTTAGTTTTTCTATGTGGAATCGCCCTTTTAAACTTACAACAGAACTATATTTCAAACAACTTTCTGATGTAAACCCTTATACAATAGAAAATGTAAGGATTCGGTACCGAGCCAGAAATAATGCCAAAGCTTATGCGCAAGGAATAGATTTTAGACTTAATGGAGAGTTTGTTCCAGGTACAGAAAGTTGGGTAAGTTTGGGATATTTAAAAACAGAAGAGAATATTGACAATAGAGGTTATATTTCAAGGCCAACAGACCAACGATTAAAAATTGGAGTGTTGTTTCAAGATTATGTCCCCACCATACCTAATTTAAAAATGTACCTTAATATGATTTATCAAACTGGAGTTCCTGGTGGTTCCCCTAGTTATGCGGATCCTTATAATTTTCAAAGAAGGTTACGCGATTATAGGAGAGCAGATTTAGGAATTTCGTATGTTGTTGTCGATAAAAATAAACGATTAAAAGAAGGTCATTTTCTAAATAAATTTAGAGAACTCTATCTGGGATTCGAGATCTACAATATCTTTAATAACCAAAATGCTATTACTAATACATTTGTTAGAGATGCAGCTACCCGTATTCAATATGCTATTCCGAATTATTTGACACCACGGGTATTTAATGCTAGAATTGGTATGAAGTTTTAGTGGTTAAATTAAAAATTTAAATTTATTTAAAAAGTAGTTATAAGATTTCCATAGTATAAAGCAGTTTTATCATATTACCAGAACATTGTAAAAAAAAGAGTGCCTCAACATTTAAGACACTCTTCCTTGATACAAGTCAATTAGGCAATAAATCTTCTTGCCTTACATGGGTTATGTTTTTTAAGAAGCAGTTTTAGAAAGCACATTTGCAGATATTGTAGCTTTCACCCCTATTGGACCTTCTCCAATATAAGTCATTTCTCCTGTAAAATTCTTACCCTCATCTTTAGAGGAAATTTTTAATTGAATAGCATTTTGGTTTACTCTACCTCCAATTACCAAATTACCACCAGGATGCCAAGGTGCTGTTGACCCTCCCCATTGGTTTTCGGCTGCATAATTGTTTCCACTTGTTTGAACTGCTCTAAATCCTATCGGACCTTCTCCTGCATAGGTCATGGTACCCGAAAAGGTCTTTCCGCCGTCTTTTGATTGAATATCGTACGCGATTGGGTTTTGATTTTCTCTAGCCCCTAAAACAAATGTTCCTCCTTGATGCCATGGAGCACTTGATCCACCCCATTGGTTTTCTACGGAGTAACTACTTCCTGGTGTTTCTTTTCCTTTAAACCCAATAGGTCCTTCTCCTGCATATGTCATAGTACCTTCTAGATCAGCCCCATTATTTACAGACTCAACTTTTAATTGTACTACATTTTGCCCATCTCGTCCACCAATAATCCAGTTTCCGCCTGGATGCCATGGTGCAGTAGATCCTCCCCACTGATTTTCTACAGCATAATTATTTCCTACTATTTGAGTAGCTCTAAATCCAATCGGTCCCTCACCCTCATAGGTCATTGTACCCGAAAATGTTTTTCCTCCGTCTCCAGAGTTAATTAAAATTTCAGTAACATTTTGGTTGTCTCTGCCGCCTAGAACCCATGTTCCTCCAGCATGCCAAGGAGCGCTAGAGCCCCCCCATTGATTTTGTACTTGAAAAATTGCCATTTTTATTTGGTTTTAAGAATTAAACATACTCAAATTTACAAATATGCATTGGCTTTTCACATACGTATAAACACCTGATTACAGGGAATTTTCCCTATCTTAAGCCGATGTTTTTTACTACAAAATTGGATAAAAAGGTTTGAACAGAATAAAAGTAAGGTTAGTACATATGGTTTACTAACCTTACTTCGACTTAACACTAACTCAACTAGAAAAATTATTATTCTATTATTAGCATTGTTACCTAACTATGCGCTTGTATAATATATTAATTCAACAATCCGATTAATATTACTTCATACAAACAGATTCTTTTTAATTATTTACTCTACAATAAGTTTTTTTAATTGTTTTCTTCCTCCTGAGGTAACCTGAATTATATATATTCCAGGTTTCAGGTTAGAAGAATTAAACTCAAAAAAATAATTCTCATTTCCGGTTTTTACATCTTCAAGTACTTTTCTCTTATCTACCAAATTAAAGATCTCAACTGTTACTGGTAATGATTTAGCAGAAGAAGTAGCAACCTTAAATCTACCATCTGGAGATGGATTAGGGTACATAGAAATTTCAAACAATTTTGATTCTTCTTTCATTGAATTACTTAATAATTCTTGTTTATCTTCTCTCTCAAAATGTTTACTTGATGTATTAGTGGTTGAAGTTTGAACCACAGATATTATTGCATAACCGCTATTTATACTACTTTCATAAATTTCGTTTTTTTCAAACCTTCTGTTAAAAGATGAAAAACTTACACTTACCTCCTTTTCACTTATTCTTGGGGAACGACATCCTCTCCAACTATTTCTTCTAGAGACCGATCTAAACTTTACTCCAGTTAAACGCTTATTGTTGCTATATATCTTAGAAAAAGAATAGCTTCTATTTCTAAACTGTCCGACTGTTTGATTAAATAAGAAAGCTTCTGACCCATCATCGAATATTGCTTTTATCCATTTCAAACCATTATTATTTGGTCCACATGAAGATGGGCCAGAACCAATATAACCACTTACAGTTAACTTGTAGGTTTGTTCAACAGAAATAACTGCATAGCCCTCATTAATAGCACTTTCATAGATTTCATTTTTTTCAAATCTTTTGTTAAACGATGGTGAACTTACACTTACCATTTTATCGCTTATCCTCGGTGCTTTACATCCTAACGATCCATTTCTTCTAGAAATAGATCTAAACTTTACTCCAACTAAACGCTTAGCTGTATTATAATTCTTAGAAGTAGTATAGTTGTTGTTTCTAAATTGCCCCGATTGACTAAATAAAAAATCTTCGGATCCGTCATCGAATATTGCTTTTATCCATTTCAGACCATTATTATTTCCTCCACACCCAGAAGGACCTGACCCTATATATCCGCTTACTGTTAACTGATAATCTTGTGCTAATGTGTTTATGGTGATGAATACCATCGCCATCAATAAAAATTTTCTCATGAATTTAGGTTTTAAGTAATTTGTTAATCTAATTTTTAAGTATTTTAAATATGCTCTTACATTATTAAAATTTTACTCAATAATCAATTTCCTTACCTGGCTTGCAGTAGGAGTTTCTAACAATACAAAATACACTCCCGATGGTAATAAAGACATATCATAATCAAATGAGTAACTATCGTTCCCTGTTCCTTCCTTAGTATCTATCAAAGTATTGTTTACCATATTAAAAGTCTTAAGACTAATAGCATTAGATTTTGACAAGTTGATATCTACTTTAAATCTACCATTGTTTGTTGGATTTGGATATACCAAATATTCTATAAAACTCTCGATATCTTGTGTGGTACCCTCTCCTCCTTCTTCATCAAACTCTTTTTCGATAACAATTACTTTTTTACTGGTAATCTCTGTACATAATCCCTTATAGGTTTGCATCGTAATTTCATACTCTCCAGGTTCATCAAAATAAGCCTCTGCATAATTAGTATCGGTATAGGTAACCGTAGCTTCTTCTGGAAATGTCCACTCCACCCTATCCGGAATAGGATCACTATTATCTACCACCACAAACTCTTCGCCTACAAATACCTGGGTAGAAGCTATAAAGTTGGCATCGATAACATCGTCGGTAGCATTTACAAATATATCATCGGTAGCTACACACCCTTTTGAATCGGTAACCAACACTGTATAAACAGCGGTTTCTGAAACTTCTATAGCAGGTAAATCACTACTAAATCCATTCGTAGCTGTCCATTCATAAGTGGCATTCTCATCTACAATCGTAGCATTAATAAAAATACTCTGGTCCTTACAAAGGGTGATGTCTTCTCCCAAATCAACTATCAATTCATCTGGGTTATCTACCACGATTTCTTTTACGATCTCACACCCTTTACGATCGGTAATGGTAACGGTATAGGTACCAGAACAAAGATTATCGATGTCTTTTTGAGTACTACCATTACTCCATACATAGGTATATGGTGCCGCTCCCCCTGCTGTTGCCAAGACTATATTTCCATCACATCCATTATAACAGTTGGGGATGGTTATGGTTTCTGGGGCTACTAACTCATCAGGAACATTGATCTCTAGTTGATCATCTACACTACACCCTCTACTATCAATAACAGTCAATATATAGGTAGCTGCTGCTACATCGGTTAACAAAGCACTAGTTACTCCGTTACTCCACATATAGGTATACGGTGGGGTTCCCCCTATAATTTCGGGAGTAATCGTCCAATCGTTAGCATCTCCACAATTGTTATAGTCGGCACTTAGTGATAACTCTAATATATTGGGTTGGGCTAAAAAGTACGGAGCACTGGTAACTGTAGTACCTACTGCATCCGAAACAACTACATAATAATTAGCAGACCCTATATTTTCTAATAAGAAGTTATCATTACCTACAGGCAAGCCTGTATCAGCGTTAAACCATTGGTAATTGTATTGTTTTACATTATTAAAAGGCCTACCTCCTATGACATCTGCACTTATACTACCTGTAGTAGCTCCATTACATGAAATTACATTGATCAGGCGTATATTTGCCTCTAATGCTGGTGGCTCGAAAATATCAACATCATCGATAACCAAAGTACATCCATTGGCATCGGTGATGGTAACTGCATATTTCTCTACTCCGATATCACTCAATACATTGGTCGTAGCTCCTGGGATCACTCCATTAGAATCTCGCCATTCATAACTATAAGGTAATACTCCACCTCCTATAGTAATGGTAATACTACCATCTCTTAACCCATTGGCAGAAGGGTACAACCTGATAATATCACCACCAGCTACAAATAAGACAGGAGGTTGATCGATAGTGATTGTTTTTCTAAAAACACAATTATTGGCATCGGTTACTTCTAGCGTATAATTTCCTGCAGAAATACTACCTGTCAAATCCTCGGTAGTGGCGCCATTACTCCATAAATAATTATACGGAGGTACACCGCCTACCGTAGTTACATCAATACTTCCATTGCTATCACCAGCACATTGTAAATGAGTAACTTCTTCGGTAGTAGTTAACACTTCTGGCTCTAAAACCTCATAACTATCACTAGCTGTATTACCATTAGCATCGGTAACCACAACTATATAAGTTCCTGTCAGTACTGTAGTTGACGTAGCCGAAGCAGTAAACAAAATCGTAGTTGGATCAGCTTGCTCATACCACTCATAAGTATAATTACCTACTCCTCCATTGATGGTAGTTGTTAATGGAATTACCGTTCGTTCACCATGACATTGGATACTTTGTGCTGCAGTTAACGTTTCTATCCTAACGATCAACTCTTCGGGCTCTGTAACTAATTCTGTAATACCTGTCGAACAATTATGTGCATCGGTAACTGTTAATTGATAATTACCTTGGGGAAGATTAAAAATATCTTTGGTAGAAGCCGTAAAGGAAGCATCTTGTGTATCCATCCATTCATATACATAAGGAGGGGTACCGCCCGATACATCCAAAGTAATACTACCATTACCGGTTTGATATCCTGTTAGATCAGTGACAACTACATTAGAAATCTCTAAAGCTGCATCGGGTTGGGCTATAACCACAGTTTCACTAAGAGAAGTAGTACATAAATTATCATCAATAACTACTACCTGGTAGGTTCCTGCTTCTATATTCTCCAGGTCTTCTGTAGTAACGATAAAAACTGGATCTCCTTCCTTAGTCCAGTTAAAAGTATAAGGAAGGTACTCTCCGGTATTCGCATCTTTAGGACCACCTGTAACGGTAATATCAATAGCTCCTGTAGCCTCTCCATAACACAATACATTAATAGGTGTACTTGTTAAGGTAACCACCAAATCATCAGGCTCTGATAGTACTATCGTGGTCTCTGCGGTAGCGCCCTGTGAGTCATTAACCACTACTTTATAACTTCCTGATTCCATGTTCTCTATACTAGTAAGGGTAAGATCTGTATTGATGGCTATATCTGTCCCATTTTCTATCTTAAACCATTGGTAGTCGAAATCGGCAGGAGTCGAGTCTATAGGATATCCACCTTCAACATTGGCAGTAAGCTCACCTAATGCATCGGCATGACATAATATGGGAGTCGTTATAGCTATGGCCACTTTTAATGGTAAAGGTTCTTTAACTTCGAAGGTGTCTTGAATCATACATCCATTGGTATCTGTAACTGCAACCGTATACATCCCAAAAGATAAATTAATAATATCCCTGGTAGTCCTATTAAAAGAAGTATCCCCTTGTTTGGTCCATGCAAAACTAGTGGTACCTACATTTCCTGCTACATCAATGGTAATACTACCATTGGTGCCTCCTACCGTAGTGGCATGAACGATTGTTGGGGTCACTATAATTGCTTCAGGAGCATCTAGGGTAATAGATTTTGGGGATACTATTTCACAGCCATTAGCATCTTGTAACCATACCTCATAATCTCCTATACCTAATCCTTCTATCGTTAAATTGTTCAGGTCATTTTCTGAAATGTAACTCACTTTGTTATCAATAGAAAATGAATACGGGCGTGTTCCTCCCTGGGGACTCAAAACAATGGTACCATCATTGGCTCCAAAACAGGAAATATCTGTTTTACTAACAGCAACCAGCTCTAACAAAGCTGGCTCGGTAAGCACTACCGTAGCTGTAGCAAAAGCACCATGGATGTCTCTAACTTCTACACGATAGGTTCCAGTATCTAATTGATCAATACTTGCAGCAGTACTAAAAGCAGTGCCTTCAGTATTTCTAAACCACTCATAGGTATACGCAGGAACTCCTCCTACTATCTGGGCTGATAACGTAGCCTTATCGCCAAAACAAGCCATAGGAACAGTCTCATTGATAACAACGTTTAACTCTTCAGGCTCTGATACCCTAATAATTTTGGTGACAGGGCACTCACCAGTAGCATCATTGATCGTAGCGGTATACTCTCCTGCAAATAGATTAGTAATACGACTACCTAATGCAGAATATGTCGGATCACCTGATTGGGTCCAACGTATCACATAAGGAGTCACTCCTCCACTAATAGCAGTAGTCAGATCGATACTTCCTGTACTACTTCCAAAAATTGTATTATGAGTAATGAGTATAGCACTATCATTTACAGCAATATTATTGGGTATTGATAAATTATCACGTACAGCTTCACCATTTCTAGTATCAGTGACTACGACCCGATACGATGCTCCTAAACTTGGAGTAATAGATGTTCTATTACTATTTAAAACATCTGGAGTTTCATCTTTATACCAGGTAATATTATAAGTTCCATTCGGCTTTGGATACCCTCCTATTATATTATTTATAGTAATATTACCATTGCGATCATTGGTACAATCACGAGTTACTTCAATATCAAAATCTATAGGATCTGGATCTATAATCGTTGGTAAAACATCGGTAAAAGAACAATCATTCGCATCTTTATATTCGACTATATGTGTTCCTGCAGGAAGTCCCAATATTTCAAAACCATTAAAATCACCTCTATACGTTCTTATATTGGTATTCGAGCCATTTATTTTAACAACGACATCATAATAATCCCCATTAGCATCTGATTTAGGTTTACCTCCGGATATTTCATTGATTCTAATGCTTGCATCAGCTATAATATTTGGCGGCACACTAGCCGAGCTAGGATGGGTAACCGTACCTACATCATGTGAAATCTTATCTACTCCATCAATAGTACGACGTATTATTTTATTACTATTATCGGCATTTTTTGCAAAACAACCCTTACCATTTCTAACCAAAATGCTATATGTTGTAGGGGCTAATTGTCCTATCACTACTCTGGATCCTGTAAAAGAAGTCCAATTAACACCTTCATCTAATGAATATTGATTGGTTCCAAAACTTCCAGAAGTCACATTAATTTCTATTTCCCCATCATTTCTTTCGTGACATTGTTGATGATTATTTATTTCTGCTGTAAACTCGACAGGCTGGGGTTGTGTAATGGTAAAAAATGACCCACCTCTAGGATAAATAGTTTCGCAGGTAGGGTTATTATTGCTAATATATCCTGCAACATGAAGCCTATAGGTTCCTGCACTAACATTCTCGAAAGTAAAGGTCCATTTGCCATTTGATTCTATTATCGGACTGGGATCACCATCACCAGGATCATAAGTAACATTTCCCGCAGAAACACCGGTAGCTACATTTATCAGGTTAATATAAAAATGTTCACCATCTTCTAAACCCCTATCAAAATTAAAAACAAACTGCCCGGTGCCTCCAGCACATTGAGGCTGTACAACTTGTGGGTTTTCATAAGCAACAGGTGGTTTTCTTAGGTAAATCAAGGTTAATTCTCCCGAGTTAGAACATTCTGAGTTATATCGAACCCTTATATTCTTATTATATATGTTATCTCTTACATTAGTATTGTATATGTCATCTCTTACCGTGGAAACGGGATACATATCTTCTAATAACAGATCAATTTTGGATTGTCCTGTTTTACTGGTTATTACATTCCAGCCCGGATCGGCACGTAGGTAATCATACAGATTCCCTTCATTTTGCTGAACATATTCTATCATCTCCATAAAAGCTTGTTGTTGCTCATTATACACATCTGCACACGGCCAATCAGGATCATCAGGTCCGCCACCGCCAGGCCCACCACCAGGTCCACTATTATTTTTTACACAACTTTGATATATCTCACTTGCTATGTCTAATTTATCTAAAACTACCTGATACTCAGCAGTAGGTACTTCTTCTAAGTTATATTCATTCCAAAATTCCCATTTGTATACCTGATTTTCTGGGGTGAAACCAGAAGTTGCTTCTATGCCTATTGCTACATCATCGCATGCAACATGAGGCTGATCTATTGGTGTACCAGAACTATAAGACAAAGTTAGTTTTGGGGTTATTTTTATGGTAGCATAACCGGTAAATCCACTCATATAAATTGAGCGATATGTATGTGTTCTCTCACCGCAGTAAGAGAAAATTCTAGCTCTTCTTGTTACCAGATCTCCATTTTGTTTACAACCACTTCCTAAGGGTTTTTCATTTTTTTTGGTTGTAAAAACTACTTCTACAATTTTATTTGACGACGCAAATTCTTTACCTTTAGCAGAATAATCTTTACCAAAAATATCATTATATGGGCCTTGATCTAAAACAGCAGTTACTCTATCTCCATCCTCATATACATATGTTATATTTGTTAATCCTGCAGAGCCACATTCGCTACCTGATTTACTAATATAACCTTCTATATCTATCACAAAAGTTTGAGAATTGACCGATTGTAAAGACATAAACAGTACTAAAATTAGTATAATCTTTTTCATAATATTGCTTTAATATTCTACTCCAATTTTTTTGATAGGAGACTTTGCTCCCGATGTAAACACTGCCTGTAGTAAATAGGTATAGGCTGTATTTATTGTTAATTTTTGATCTATAAACTTTGTAGTTGATGCATCAAACACCTTATACATAGTTGGTTTTGTTTCCTCTTCTCCCTTATACAATATGTATTCTAATACCTTAGGTTGATTGTATTTCCAGGTAATTACAATCTGTTCTGCTTCCCGATTCACCAAAGCATTAAACTTATCTAAAGCAGGCTTAGGTTGGTTATCCGGTAAACTTATAGTCAAAGGTGCTATAGGCTCTGATTCGAGGTCAGACTCATCTACAGTAACCAACGTATATAGGTATACCACCCCAGGTATTGCCGATTCATCAACAAATCCTCCTTCTGGCAGGTCCACATCTGTTATAAGTTGCCACGAGGTATCTGTTCCTTTTTCTTTTCTATATACCGATGTTTTTACTGCATCCATACTACTACTAGTAATCCATTCTAATTTCACAACTCCATGATCTGCGTTAAATGATTCGAATACAGGGGGAGTCGGTGGTATAATATCTGGTTTTTTGAGTGCTACTACTTCAGAAAATCCAGAAGGGTTATACCGTTTATCAAATGCCTGTACTTTATAATGGATTTTAGTATTCAGGGTTTTTAGATTGATGGTATCGGTAATGGTACTTTTGGGTATCGTTTTAAAAGTAATCTGCGTAAATTCTTCATTTTCGAGATTAGCACGAAATACACGATACCCTAAGAAATCTACTTCTGTATTTTGTTGCCATTGTAATTGTACTACACCTAATGAGTCAATTGTCCCAGTTAATTGTACTGGTGTTGCAGGAGGGGTATCATCTACAGGTTGTACCATCTGAGGAAATGAGGTTCTTTTACCACCATTATTACCTACTGCGGTAATGGTAAAATAATTAATTACGTCTAGATTTGTATAGGTAATGCTTCTGGTATTTTTAGAAATATTAGGCATTACCACTTTATATCCTTCTTTTACCTGATTAGAATGATTTAATTCGAAATGACTCAAAGTTTCCAAAGCTTCATCGGGAAACTCCCAAGTAATCCTAGCACTGGTATTATTGGATGCTAATTTTGCTTCTAAAATAGCTGGATTATGGACCAATGGTTTTTTACCAGACCCCGATACAATTTTGGATTCGGGTCCTATTTCTCCAAAAGGAGAAATTCCTTTGATTCGATATTGATATACCTTATTGTTTTGTGGGAGGCTATCTATAAAAAACATGCGATCTGACTTGTCATTTTTATTGTCATTCATGTTTACCATAGGTACATCTGTCATTTGATTAAACGTAGTTCCTTCGTCATCTGATCGTTCAAGAATATAGCTATTATAATGTTCTTTTAGTAATTCGTAGTTCCAACTTAACGTTACGGCATGATCCTTATAAATCCCTGTAAAATCTATGGGTGCTGGTAAAGGATAGTAATCATCCAGGCCCAAATACACCCCGCCAAATTTTACATCCATTTTTTCTGGTGGTATTGCAGTATATACCCTATATAAATACCGTTCATTTTGTTTGATATCGGTATCTACATACGCTAATCCCGAAAATTTTGCCACTTCAAAATTCTGATCGGCAGCAAACAAGGCAAACGAAAAACGTTGCTCTAATACTTTGGCCTGATTTAAAATTGTTATTAAAGCATTCCCGCCATCTTCCATCTCTACTTCAAACCCTTCTCCATAAATAGCCTGAGCGGCGATTGCAGCATGATCATTACTAAGTGCAAACTGTTCCCATTCTTCCATGGGTTTAGGTTTTATAGGAACTTGAGTAATATTTTTTATGATAGGTTCTTTTAAAATACTATCCCCAATAGCTATGGTTTTTCTTTGAATAGTATATCCGTAGGTATTACTATGTTTCCAGGCGGTTGGTGTGGTTACTCCCCATCGCAATTTTATAGCATCCTTAGTAACAAACCCTAACACCTTTACCTCTGCATCTTTACCTCCTATTGGTTCTTGCGACCATAGGGTTAGAGGAAAGATTATTAACAACCAACATATTTTTATTATTACTTTTTTACTCATAAAGCGGGTTATAATATTTTCTAATTTTACTACCTCCATTTTTTATGCTTCCGGGCAACACATATTGTAATTTTGTTTTGTAATTTCCTTTCCTCATTAATGGAAAAGTATTGGTTACCAAATTTTTATATTTATAAATTAGCTCATTAGATAGATCAGAGTTAACCAGTTGATAGCGTAAATCGACATAATCCTTATAATAGTACAACGTCTGATTGTAGCGATATGGCATATAACTATTATAATCATATACGGGTTTTTCATTTTCTAAGTATGTTAGATACCAAGACATAGGTTGCACTGCCTCTTCTGGTGGAACACTTACTTTCGTAATATCTCTTGTAACCGAAAATTTTCCGGCCAGAGGGTATTCTTGGTACAGTAATGGGTACACCTGCTTTTTATAGAAATTATCATCTAAAATTGCTCTTGCCACAATTAATGGTTTATTGCCCGAATATTTGGTTCCTGTTAATTCTACTTTATCAAAGGGTTCAACAGGTTTAATTCGGGTAGATAAAATCACACCATATGGATAGGGTTCATGATCAAAAAGATCCTCGCTCTTACTTATAGCATTCATTTTTTTCTCGAAAGTGGTGTATTCGCTTGTAGTAAAATCATATACGATAAGTTCCCGTTCGTCTCCCACTACTTTAATACCTTCTAATTTTTTAGTTTTTACCTGAATCTCATTTCCTTCAGTATCTTTATCATTTCCTAAACTCTTGGTGGTATAAGATTCTGTCAAATTACTGTCTTCTTTACTTGGGGGAGTTAATTTGACCTTTACTGTATAAGGGGTTTGCGTACTTATATCTGGCAAAGAAAAAGTTACTTGTTTTTTAGCAGCACTGTATTGATAGTCTTCTACAAGTCCACTATTAGTTGCTGTATTGGTCATTACTAAGTTCTTTTTCCATCCCGGTAATTCATCGAATAAATACGATTGACCACGCTTTAATTGTATGTAACCTGTGTTGTATTCATCAATAAAGAAATACTTTTGTTGGTGTACCGGATACATATGTTCAATATTGCTTAAAGGAATTGTTCTTGGAGCTTCTCCTGTAGTAAAGTTCACCTCTTTGGTTTCAAGATATGTTTTTCCGTCACTTACCATGACTTCCCAATTTCCATTTTTATATTCTTCAAAATGTAATTGTACGTACGCTTTTAACTTTGTATTAGAGGGCAAGATTTCATGAGAATAAAAGGTAGCCAAATCGTTATTATTGTTCCATTCTATCTTTCCTACAATCGGCTGTCCATTTTTGGTAACTTCAAATTTATCTAACAATATTTTATACTTACGATCGCCTGTGTCATCTGGTAATTCGAATATTTTATTAATCTGTAAATTGAAAGCTACCTCTGGCGCAGCAAATACATCTACTTCTGCAGCATTTTCTTTTGGGGTCATATCCCCTATTACCACAATACCATCAAGAACACTTCCTCCAACCACTTCACATTTCTCTCCTAATTCTATTTTAAATCGGAAACGTCCTTTAATCAATCCGCCAAGTACTCTATATTCTCCTCCCAGATATCCTCTCATCCAGACTGGGTTTGGTAATCGAGCTTGCATTAAAACAGCTCCTGTTCCTGAAAAAATATTTACTTTCTTACGTTTTCCGAATATCTTAAACTTTAATCCTACATAACCGCTTAAATAAGCATAGGCCTGACCGTTGGCATACCAACCATTGATTCCTATAGACTCTGATGAGCCTTTACAATGTGCTTCTCCGTAATCTTTTAGCATCACATCAAACCCTACTCCCGCATCAAAACGTGCATAAAAAATCAAGAACTTTAAATCACCTGTAGTCATACTCCAATTAGAACCAAACGCCATTCCTTTAGCATCACCAAGTTGCCTAAGATCACTTGTATAATCCAACTTAGAGGCATCTACTCCTAATATATCTGCAACAATATCTGGTGGTGGTGGGCTACCCGGGATATCATCTCCGGTCATAAAATAACTCTCGGTTTTAAGTTTTAGAATCAAAAGATTGAGCTTTACTCCTATAGGATCATTGGGGGTACCCATTAAAATATGCCACTTGTCTGAGCTTACATAAAAATCTAACCACCCCGCTCTTCCATTAGGGCCAACACCTTCTAAAATACCAAATAGGTTAATATATACTTCTGAAGTAGCATGAAATACATCATTTACAAAATCGAATTTTATAAATACATCGGCAGAAATTGAACCTTCTGGAGTAAATGGGTTTTTTACATCCATGTCTCCTGATATCTCACTTAACTTATCATTTATTTGTTCATAAAAATCTCCTGGTAAAGGCGTAATAAGCTTACCATGTCCTTTAAGATATATTTCTTGTAGTCCGCCTGATCGTAAAAACGACATTCCGAACTCTACCGTTGCGTTAAACAGGTCTGGTGATCCAGCAGTAATGATTCCTACCGATGCTTTCATCCCAAAACCATTTTCATTAAATGGCTCATAGATGACCCCAGAACTTGATGCTCCTATTTGTGTATATTGCGCATCCTTTTGGTCTGTTTTTCCAGCCATTTTCATACGATTAAACATTCCTCCTCCAAAGGCATTAATCTCAAATCCAGGAAAAATGGGGATTCCTTGTGGTAAGGTTACACTTGCATCTGCATACCAATACCTAAACTCTGGAGTTCGACCAAACAAAGCTTTGGCCTCTACCTCTAATTTCATTCCGGTAGTAAATTTAGCGCCAACAGCACCAGCAAACCCTGTACCATAAGTAGGATCATCATCGAAAATAAATATGGCTCCTTCAAGTTGCATTCCCGCGACTTCCATTTTTATAAAGACTCTTTCGAGATCTATCCCATCATATTTCCAACGATCACGTCCTTCTCTCTCATCTAATTTGGCTTTGATAGCAAGCTTGGCTCCTCCTCCATTACCTCCATCACTTTCTGAAGTCAGATTGATATTAAAATCAATCACCAGCTCTGCAGTGGTATCTGAAGGTGTTCTTAACCCTATTTCGTTTAAGGAAACCGGGAAATTTGCCAATTCCATTTTTCCTCTATACCCAAAATAATCTACAGAAAACTTGGGGGATTCGGTTTGGAGCACCATGTTTTCAAAGACTATACCCTGAAAGTTTACCGTTTTGTCTTTATTATCTGGTTTATTCTCTTCTTTTTTAAGCCCAGAAGCAATTCCCATAGACCCATTCAAGCTTGCTTTGGGTCTAAACTTATCATCTTTGACCTTAAGCTCTACATACGAATCTTTGGCAATGGAAACGTTGGCATTCCATACATCAAACTTGATATCCTTTTCTGTAGATACATTAAGTAGATACTCATCATTACGTATCAATGCCGAATATCGCAATGAATCTAACTCTGATACAGGTAGGATCATTCTACCATCAAATCTTCCTGCTTTTAGTTTATTGACCTCTATATCTAGCATAAAATGATCGAGAGAGAATGCCCAGCCTGATGCTGACCCTTCGTCTAGATCTATAATATTATCTCCTGTAAATTTACCGGTGACTCCTTGCCCATCAATAATCAGATCTGAAGCACCAAAGGCAACTCTTTCGTTACTTTTTTGTTTTTCGAATGCTTTGGGTAAAACAACCTCTAAATCTTTAATATAAACTCCTCTCCATAGATTTTGATTATCCCCATAGTATTTAGATAAATACTCTAATGGCATCGATTCATCATTACTAAGGTCACTAAAATCTAAAACGGCCTCTTGCAATCTAAAAGTTGTTCCTTTTGCTGTACCCTTAACTCCGAATTCAGGTAATGAAATATTCACCACCATATCGTTCCAGTCTGTAGCTGTGATCTTAAAATCACTTTCTACATAGCCTTTTTTTTCTTTGCCATCCTTGTCTACAGGATATAATAATCCGTTTGAAAACTTTATGTTAGCATCTATAGACAATTTTTCAAAACCTTTACAGCCAATAACGGCATAAGTGCCTTTGTTTTTGTTTTCAAAACTTCCTTTTAGGGTCAGCAGTATAGTTCCATTATTGATATTAGTAGTGAACTGTGAAATAAGATTAAGCCTTGCCTCTCCAAAAATTCCACCGTCATGAGATAGTTTGATATTAGAAGCCCCTAAAATCAATACGTTATTCTCTTCTTTTGGATCAGAAGTAGTGGTAACAGGGTTACCATTTTCATCAAGAATTGTAGTAGTCGTAGAAGTAGTTCTTGGGGTTTCTATCTTCAAAAATACGGTAAGATCTGTATACGTAGGTTGAAAAACTGCTTTGGCGATCCCTACCGTATAGGTAACATTATTAAACGTACTTGGGCGAATCGCAACGGGAAGTTCGTTTAATTTATCACTTTTGAGCTCATCTATATAGCGTTCTGATCTTTTTATTTCTTCGAAAATCTTCTTAGCCTCTTCTAGCTTCTCTTTATTATTATCGGCATTGGGACCATTAAAACTAAACCCTTGCTTATCTATAAAACGATTGGTTGGTTTTGCTACAACCGGTGTATCAAACTGCTCTAACGATTTAAATTTTCTAAATACTCTAGCAGGTTTTACTGCTTTGGCAGTAGTAACCTCGACCATAGAAGTAGCTACCGACAAACTATCTTTTGCAGGTTCTACCGTGTCTTCCTTTACATTTTCTACATTCTTATGGGTAGCATCTCCTACTTCATTAGCAAACAGACTCGTTGCAAATAAGCAAAGACTTATAACTATTAAAAATTTAAGTATTTTGTTCATAGTTTATTAGCTTGGTTGTTTAATCTTGTAATTTGAATTTTCATCCTTTTGAACCTCTATATATTTTTGGTTTCTTTTCTTCAAACATTCAATATTCTCGTTGTATTCACAATATTCTGTGGCATCGGTAAGTCAAAATCGGATCGACCTATTTCTTCCCATATTTTTTCTATGCTATAAAGTTTAATCGTACCAGAAAAATACTTCCCCCCTTTCGAATCCCTTAACTCTACAAACTCTAATTTGCTTTTTAGCTCTTCATCATAGGTATTCAAACCAAGGCTTTTATCTTTTTCAAAATAATTATACACTTCAAAAACGTCTTGTTTATATTGTACTTTAGTTACAACTCTAAAAGCATTTTGAAGTTTTTCTTTATTCAGCATTTTAACATAACTTCCAAAAGTATCTTTTCTAAATTCTTCGATCGAACATTTTTTTCCTTCATAGGTCAAAATAAAGTGAGTAAAAGGATTTGAAGTTTCAGGTCTTACTTTATTAATTTTCACCTCAAAACCTTTGTAATTTGTATAATTTCCTTTTCTAATAATCATTGTTCACTTTAATAAATCTATTTTCACTTTCACTAAATACGGCTACTAATATTTCCTCTCCTTCTGAATCTCTAAGAAAAAGTTCAGCTCCATCTTTCGGGGTTACATACGAAGATTCTAATTCTGGAACTCCTAATCTACCTTGATTTCCAGATGTATGTCCATTTCCTGTATATGGATATGGTTGTCCCTCCCCAAAAGGTATTTTTAAAGTTGGATTTTTAGCTCTATATTTTATTACTATACAATAACCATCTGAAAGCTTAAACTTAGTCCCCTTATAATCTAGTCTCATTCCATGAAAAATATCTTTATAAGAATTTAGATGTTTGGCATCTTTTGCTCTTGTTATGAATCCTCCTATCGTATTATATAAGGTATACCCTTCTTCTCCCAAGTAATTTTTGAGATTGGATAAAGGAGCTACTTTTTGTAGAATTGTATTTTCATTGGGCATAGGTGTTGCATTTCTAATTTCCTTAATTATGGCTTGATCTTCGGGACTTAATAAATGATATTTCATTTTTTGGAATATTTTTTGAAAATATTCTTCATCTATCCCATGTTTTGCAACAATTGATGCAATTTCATCAGGGAATCCATTTTTCAGAGCACTAATAGTGTTTTTACCAAATTTTAAATCAGTCTTTATTCCTCCATCAGTTCTCTTAAACCCTATTTCATTCCCTCTTTTATAGATTTTTTTACCCTGTACTTCTCCTACAATTTGTGCTCCATCTTCTTCGGTAAGAAATTTTTTCTTAACTACAATTCCATTATAATCAACACTAGCTAATTCTACATTTTTCCCATCGATAATTGTAATTACCTTTACCTTACCACTTTTAATACCAGAAAATACAATTGGCAACTCCCAATTAATATCAAAAAGATCATTTGCTTTCTCAAGACTCTGAATTAGTTTTTGTTTACTTGTAGATACTCCTTCATTGATTAATTTATGAAACCCATTAAATCCATCTTCACCATCATACGTAAATCTACTATACGTCTTTGCCAAGGTTTCTAAATTTTTACCATCCCTAGCAAATCTAATTTTTGGATAAGGTTCTAATATCTTCCATGCTTTTTCTAATTCAGTTTTTTTATCAGTAGAAGCATTGTCATAGAGTTGTTTGATTTTAGAACCCTTACCATCAGGAAAATCAGACAATACCCTTTTTAATGCAGGAACTCTTATCCCCTCTAAAATTTCAACAGATTCGATTAATCTCTTTCTCTTTTCTGGAGCCTCTTTATATATATCTTGGTCATTTTTTATTTTATCAGACGTTCCTTTTTTTAAGCCTGATATTACTTTACCTGTTAATCCTCCTGCTTTTATAGCAGTTTGTACAAAGCCCAAATATTTTAATACCTCTTTACAGGTGTCACTAGTTTTACAATCTTCAGAATATTTTAATAATGTTTCAACAGTAGAAATCCCTAGTTTTACATTTTCAAAATTATATAAGATGGTTTTAAGAGTACCCTCATTATACAAATCTACAAGAACTTTCAACTTAACATTTTCACCTATATCATCAGCAATTTTTTTTAAATATCTTAATAGCTTCTGTCTATCAGAGTTAGTAATTCCATCTATAAAATTAGGATCTTCATCTATTTTTTTATGCATTTTTCTAGCCAGATCGGTAATTTCTGCGCTTCTTTTTCCCAGTTCTATAGCTCCATTTGATAATCCTAATATATCACCAAAAACACTTAGCATTTGGCAATACGTCATTTCTTCTTTGTTCGTAGGTGGCTTAATCTCGTTAGGATCTTTGCCACATGCATCAGAATATTTAAGAATTAAATTCAATGCCCCCAATGCTGTATCTACCCCTTGTAATCCATCAAATAATTTGTCCAGCTTATTAAGCTGCTTAAGATGCCTTAGTCTAGTAATATTTCCAATCCCAGAGAATGTTAACGCTACCTCAAAAGCCAAATTTATACTTTGTTCGGTATTGTTTGTATTATATTTTTCATCAATAGCCTTGAGAATAAACATAGGTACATTTACCTGCTTAACATTAAAACCTGGTTTAGCTATTTCATTATATTTCACCAAGCGTATAGGATCATAAATATCATATGTTCCTATATTTACAATTTGTGTTGGGTATTTATCTAATTTGACATTATATGGTAATAATTCTTTTTTGCCCAAACTAATTGAAGTAGGAGGGTCCTCCTTAAAATTAACAACATAATCACTTGTATAAAAAACTCCTATTTTTGAACTAGTGTAAGGCACAAGATATACGGTTTGTTTTGCATCTTCTGATATTTTCCATTGCTCATAAAGAAGATTTATAAGCTTGGTAAAATTATCAGTACCTCCCCAATCATCGACTTTGTCATAAATTAATCTAAATGCATTTTCACCGTTAATTTTTCTATCTTTTAAATCCTGAAGAAGGTTAATGTTTGGGTATTTTTTTGATCCTTTTGACAAAGCCTTTAAAATCGTTAATACCGCATCTTCTTCAGAAACTCCTTTATCATCGGTCGAACAGCTTAGCAAAACCTTTAAAGTCTGCCATAATCCCTCATAATCAAATTCTGTCCTATTATCTTGTACTTGCAATATGTAGCTTGATGGGATTTCTGCATAATAGGTATCTATCAGATCACAATCTTTTGCTTTTGAAGCAAAGTTTTTATTTAAATAATCTATAATCTTCTTTGAATATTCTGATTCATAAGGATTCGTATACTCTTTATCCCTTTCTATTTTTAACGAGTTACAAAATTTCTCTACCTCATCATGATGGTCAAACTCAAAAATATGATCACCATCTTTCGTTTTAAAGTTTAATTCATAATATACTCCTCCTGTTTTAACCAATAAAGTTGAATGTTCTTTTATTTCAAGACTTACATTTAAATCATTCTTGATTATCGATTTATCTGCTGGAAACAAGTATTCTTTTAACCTAAGTAGTTCGTTTGGATCTGCTCCCGAACTCCATCTTGGGGTATATATTTCTACATTCTTATACAATAATGCATAACGCCATTTTTCTTTTTTATCTTTACTAGCATTTTTCCCTAATTCTACAGGTTTATCGACAGACACCCCCTTAAAGCTACCCTTGTTAATTTTAATCCATATTTTATCACCTTTCCACTTACCATAAAACGTACCCATTTTCCCAAATACAGATGTGTCAAAGTTTAAACTACTTCCTTTGGATTTCATATATGCATATCGTATTATTTGAAATGCATTATTTACAAACTCGGTATCATCAAACAACCTTATCTCCCCATCCTCATCACCGCTAAAGTCATACAATTTTAACCCTGGGGCAAAGATTTCTTTCCAATCCATATGGTTAAAAACCTCTTGTGTACCATAGTCCATCATAAAATTGGTTGCGCCTGCTGTAGTGCCATGCTCACTAAATGGATGTTTTAATCCAAAAATACCGTGCCCTAATTCGTGTGCTACGATTTTGGCGTCGTTCCCAGCACCATCAAACAAAAACCCAAACTGGTTTTTGATCGGCATAAATCCACCCAATGACTTTTGTGTATCCGAATTAACAGCTTTGATATCTGTGATAAAGACATAATAGGTTTCTTCATTATAATCACTAGTATTGCTTTTGTAATAACTAATGATGTCTTTTTCTTCCTCACTATAATCGTTAAAGATCCTACTATCGCCAGCATTCAATATATCATAGGGTTCTTCTTTATCCCATATCTCTTGTGGTATTTGCAAACGATTGCCTACTTCTATATTTAGGTTTACTCCGGCTTTTTTATAGATCTCTTTAATTCCGTCTTGCGCTTCTCTGCTTATAATGGCTTTGTTAATAGGTATTAGCTTTACATTGATATCAGAAAACTGATTGCTTCCTAGGTGTACCAGATTAAGGACACCTACAATGCTATATTTATCCTCTTCTTCACTTTTTACAGTAGCTAATATTTCTTCGTGGGCATAATCAAATCTTTTGGTAAGCGTAAGTGTTGCTTTATTCCCATTCCAGGTAGCAGAAACTGCGGTTCCGCTTTTGGTTTTAAAGATGATATCCTCTGTAGCAATCGATTCGTCTTTAATGGTCGCTTCGGCAATAATAATATCATCTCCATTCGTATCAGATATCCCTTTGAATGCAGTTTGATAGGCCCCTCCTCCTTTTATCGGAATGGTTGCATAGATACTGTTTTTCCCTAATTGACCTTTTGCCTCTTCTGGTAATTCATCAAAATAGTAGTATCCCGATTTAATAAAAGTTACTAATACTCTATCATCTGATATTTGCAGAATCTCTCCATCCTCATCTACACCTTCTGTAGTAGCATCGGTCACTTCTCCCACATATTCACTTACTTTTACGACATTATCTTCTCCTACACTCCATACTTTACCATTGGCATCTTTAATTTCTATATCTCTACCTCCCGGCACTGTTGCTTCTTCTCCTCCCGTTCCTGTTATCACTATAGCACCATATTCATTAATGGTTACATTCTCGATAACAAATCCTATTTCAACACTATCAGTCTCCCCTTGATCTCCTGTAATGGTTTCTACCACATCGATATCAAGATCTACAGTCATGGTTTCGTCTTCTCCATATTCATGATCATACAGCGTGACTATTTCTCCATCTGCCAATTGGCTATCTGTATTGATCAAAACATTGTTAAACTTTACCCCAAAACGAGTAAATTTTAAATATGGGATCCCCACATACCCTCTACCTGTAATTCTACCATCAGATTGACTATCTATTTCTACAATTGTAACAATAAAATCCCCCGCTTTTATACGTTCTCCTATTTGTAACCCAGGGTGTGGTTTTTGATTATCAATTGCATCTCCTATTGCACCAATTCCGCAATTATAATCAGCGGTTTCATCTTCTACAGTATCCGTAGTTACATCCTGAATATCAGAATATTCCCCATACTGATACTTACATTTGGCTTTTACTTTGTACTCATAAGTAGTTCCTGGTTTCAAATTCCATATAGTAAGCCAACCACTATTAGTACGTTTTGTAAACCAATACGCATTAGGTTTTCCTGCTTCTCGATAAGCGATGGTATACTCGCTATATTCATTAGGGTCTTCGTCCCAATGCACATTAATTTTTGAAATTCCTTTGGGTTCTGCACTTACAAACTGAAGTTCACTACAGGGCGAGGTTCTCGAAAACCAAAACACCTCACTATATCCTTCATTTCTAAAAAGCCCTATTTCTTCTGCTCCTTGCAGTGCTTTGGCCTTTACTCGCCATGCATACCGTTTATTGGGCAGTAATAAGGGTTGTGTGGGCCCATAGACAAAAGATGTATTACGAGTAATAGTTTCGAACACGGGTTGTGAAGACAAAAATGCAGCTTGGGGGTCTACATGATCATCCCAAATTTCTACAATGCTTAATTCGTATTCTACATTACTTACATTAATATGTCTTGGAGTCCACTGAAAAACAATATTCTCTACTTCTTTTGCTTCTATATTGCTTTTGTTAAAAGGCAGATTAAGTATCGGAGGTTCATTTTTGTAGATATACGTAGTTGCACAACTTTTTGAAGACAATCGATTACCCGTAGTAAAATCAAATACCTCGAAACAGAACTGATAACTTCCTTCTGGGATAAACTGCCCGTATACATTAGGAGTAATCCCCTGTATATTTTGAAACTCGAAATACGGGGCTAACTCTGTATTGGTAAGTGTTAGCGTAACCCCGCCATCAATAAATAACGGATCTGCCCCAATAACCACATCATTACTCTGAAATGCAATTCCGTTACCTTCAAAATATACCTTTAATCGAATCTGTTCATTGCTAATGGTAATATCATTTAACAGTAACTGAACTCTTAAAGGACTATTTACAGCGGTCGCATCGGCATAATTATAAAAATTAACCGGAGCCGGTGCATTCACTTGCGGAGTTACCGCAACAGGGTATTTTTGAGCAATTCCCTGACCTGCAAAGTATATAATAGTTAATATGGTAAGAATAAGTCTTCTCATAGCTTAGTTCTTTTCTATATATTTTAAATTAAATTTATCGGGATCTGTATAATTCAATGACTTTTTAAGGTAAAAATCAATAATCTGTGTAATCATGTACAATTGCACCTCTTGCTCGCTTTTATCCTGATCTACCATCTTAAAAATGTTATCCTTTTCGAGCTCCATCACTTCTTTTAAAAATTGATCAGGGTTTTCTATCTTTTCTATGGTATTGTAACTCTGGATAATGGGTAATGTCCAACGATGCCCTATCAAACGTGCCAATGCTACTTCAGAATTTTTTTGTAACTCAACATAACGTGTTTGAAGTGCTTCTGAAACAGTCTCGCGTTGCTCTTCTGTTTTATTGTGCAGACTATGGTTATCTACCGCTATTTTTGCTTTTACAAAGGCTTTTTCGAAGGCATAATCCAAACGTAACATATCTTTGCGAAGCTCCTGTAACATATCAAATACTAACTGATGGTACCCTGCCAGAAAGTCTTCATAACTATACAATTCTTTTAAGAAAGTAAGCGCTTTCTCCTTGTATTCACTCGATTTTTTCTCGTCTACGACTTCTAATCGAAGTATGGTAAGTTCTTCTTTTTTATATTCTGGAATGTGATCAAAATGTGTATGTTTTTGAATATTTGCCAATTTAACATCTATCTCATCCATAGTTCCCTTATACAAAGAGTCTTTGTATCTAAATTGTAGAATTTCTATTCCTTTAGACTTTCTCTTTTTCGGTTTCTTGACTTTTGGTTTTCTTGGTTTTTTAGTAAACTTAAGCTTGGGGTTAAAGCTATCAAAAGTATAGTTATACCCAAATGTTGCTGTAAAATTCTCTGAGGATGATGTAGTAGCGTTTCTAAATTGAGTAAGAAAATTGAGCCTAAAATTATGCTTCTTTTTATACGTATAAGCTCCTCCTAATCTTACATTGGTAACATCTCCTTGTTTTTCTCCGTTATTATTGCTTTGGTTATAACTTATAGAGCTATTTGTTTTTAACTTTTTATCAAAAAACTGCTTTCTTACAGAAACCGATGGCCCAAAAGTGGTACTATTATTTGTACCTATGGTATTATAATTTACGTTAAGTGCCGCAGCAATGCTAAGGTTTAATGTTGGATATCCCAAAGTATACGATGTACTTCCGTTATAGAAATTAGAGTTTCCGCCTTCTGTTGTTTGTCCCCCTTGCTTGTTTAATGAATTCTGATAAGATAACGCTATATTGAAATTATCTTTTCTAGTCTCGGTATCTCTAAGAATATAATTGGCATTAAGGTTGGCATTTTGAGATATTTGCTGAAAATCTAAAGTGTCCAGATTGTCTGTCTGCGATACCTCATTGATGTAATCAAATTGGTTTTTGATATTGGTATACGACTGAAAATTAGAATACCCTCCTGTTATACTTAACTTCTCTGAAGCATTATAACCAATAGTCACAGCACTAACTACTCGTTGTAATTGTGTGCTTTTGTTATTCTCCAGATCGTCTCTTTGCAAACCTGCGTTAAAAGATACGTTTACTTTATCCTGAAACAAGTTTTGTGTTGCATTAAGTGTAATATTTTCTAAATCATTATTAAAGAAATAGGCACCCAGTGTTCTATAATCAGGATCTATATACTCATATCCCACTCCAACGGTTCCTTTTGCTATAGGATAAGTAAAACCTACATTATACGCTTTATAGTGTTGGGTAGTAATATTGTTATCTATAAATGAAGACAATACAGACGATGTATATTCTTCTTCTGTAGCTTCTGTATTTTCTGTAATTGCAGACGATGCATATTCTGCCCTTAGTTCGCCTTTATCAAAAAGTTTTACGTTTCCTTCTAAACTAACAACCAAATTATCTTTTGGATACAGTTCTTTTTCTACTGGAACAGGGTTTTCTATAGAGTTTTTATCATCAGAGGCTTTGAAAAATATCGCGCCAACCGAAAATTTTTCAAAACTGTAACTAGTTTTTAAACCATATCCCGACCTTTTATATCCGGGGTTAGAAGAAGGGTCACTTTCTACATATTCTGATGCTTTAAGCAATCGACCATACATGGCACTAATTTTTAAATCTTCATTTGGAGTAAGATCTACTCCAAGCCCAGTAAACTGATGACCACTTAATGTATAAGGAGAAAAAGTCATATTTACGTCTCCAATATGCGTAGTAACCCATTTATAAGAAGGGTGAATGCTTAGTCTATTAAATTTAAAAGGATTAGAGTTTTGAAATTCCTGATTAGAATACGAAAATGAAAAAGGAATATTGTAGACACCACTGATGTTCAGGTTAACATTACCTGACAAAAAATAGGTAAAAGGTTCCCTATTCGCATCTCCTTCATAAAAAACCGTATTTGCTGCCACTCCTCCTGTTAGTTTAAATAGCTTTGCTTTTCCGATCTGACCAAGATCCTGACAAAATGCTATGGTTGAGAAGCAAAAAATAAAAATGTAATAGAATATTTTTAGAATCAAAGAGCTATATTTTTCTGATTAAAGCTTAGGAAAACTTCTTTTTTAAAAGAAAATATCTAAAACTATTTTAAATTAAACTTCTTACTTTTTTATCAAGTAAGTCTATTGTTTAAGCTTTATACAGAAACATACTAATTTTAAAAAACGCATGCACTATTTTGGGGTAATAACACGTTCAACTAATTAAGAGGATACTATGAATTAACTATTCTAAAAAACTTGGCAATTTCTTGCAACCTTTAGTATACATTCTAGTAAAAATCCTTCATTTAATATCCATAGGTTCATTTAAACTGATACTATATTGATCTTTTTAGTTTGGGGTATCAAAACCATACATTTAAACAATTTCGTTACTTTTTCTACTTCAAAGTAACTACTCAATTGATTTTTATGCAACATTTCTTTACATTTTATTTAACATTTATATCGATATTCCAGAATTTCGAGCTCTATCTACTTGCCTTACTAGTAATGGATTATCTTTGAAAGATACCATATAGCCTATGTTTTAACATAATTTGAGCAAAATTAACTACAACTCATGTCTAAACGGACAAAAAATGTTAAAATACAATCATACTTAGGATAAAAATGCTTTAAAAACTGTACATGCCACTATTTTTTAATTGAAAAAAGTTATGTCATGAGCATTTGGTAAACTGTAGAAATAGCTTCCAAAAAGTTTCTTTGTCCAATTTACATATACAATATTAACACAAAAGAAGCCTCTCAATATTCATAAAAAACATCTGTTTTCACAATATCATTATACTTCTTAAAACATTTAATACTTTAATTGATAATTGCATGTAAGTATCAAATGATTTGTACGACTACAGTATTAACCTATCAAATAGTTTAATAAAACATTCGTTAAGAAATTAATAGTGCTTTATTTATATATACGGGAAATGTTATAATCCAAAATTAGATTAGCCAAAAATTTTGAATTTACCCCGGGTATTTAAAATAAGGAAAGGAGATATAAAAAAATATCTCCTTATCTTATTTATACTTTTAGGTAATTGTGTTTTCTGTTCTGTTAAATGGAATTGTAAAATAAAAAATACTCCCTTTACCTTCTATAGAAGATAACCATATCTTACCACCATGGGATTCTACAATTTTTTTACAATGAGCCAACCCAATTCCAGTACCTTCATATTTATCTCGAGAATGTAACCTTTGAAAAATGGCAAATATTCGTTCTTGATGATTTTGGGGTATTCCTATTCCATTGTCTTGTACAGAGAACTCCCAGAAACCTTTTGAATCATTTTCTTGATCTTGTTTCTTCTTGCATAAGATATCTATATTTGGAACAGTATCTTGATGGCGAAACTTAATACCATTGCTAATCAAGTTTTGAAAAAGTAAACGCAATTCTATCTCTGCACCAGTCACAACAGGTAAGTCTTTAAAATTAATGCTTGCTCCTGTTTTTTCTATTCTATTTTTTAAATCACTTTTTAAATCCTCTATAATCACATTACAATCGACCGCTACATAGTCTTTACTTCTACCCAATCTTGAATATTCTAGTAAAGCATCTATCAATTTTTTCATTCGTACACTCGCGTCTTTTATAAAAGTTAAGCTGGTTTTTCCTATTTCATCAAACTTTTCGTTATAATCTTGAGTAAGTAAATCTATAAAACTGGAAATGGTATTAAGTGGTTCCTGAAGATCATGACTTGCGATATAAGCAAATTGTTCTAATTCTCTATTTTTAGCTTCTAATACCACAGATTGCTTATAAAAAGCCTGATTTTTAATTGCTAATTCTTTATTATACTTCTTCTTATTTTGATACCCTCTATAAATAAAAAAACTAAATCCAAATGCAAGTGTGGCCAAAGCGATTAACAACAAACTTATTTTTTCCTGACTTTTAATTTTTACATCCTGTTCATTTAAAACTTTCTCTTGTTGTTTGATTTTATCCTTTTGTTTTTCAAGAAATTCTTGTTGTTCTTTTATTTCTCTATTGCTTTCCTGAATTTGTTCTTGCTGTTTTTCAATATATGTTATTTGCTCCTTTATATTATTTTCTAACTCTCTCTCCAGCGCAAGTCTTTCTTCGTATTTCTTTTTCTGAAATTCGTTTTGAGTGTAAAGCTTCTTTATTCTTTTATTACGTTCATTAATTTCTCCCTCCTTAGAATAAATTTTTTCTAACTGCCCTGTTATAGTATCCTTCTGATATTGTATTTGTCGTTCTTTATCTTTTAATTTGGCTTCTTGCTTAGTCTTATCTTCTTGAATTTTACTTAGCGTCTTTTCTGTAAATTGGTAGAGTCGTTTCCATTTTTCTGCAGATGTAATGGCATATTTTTTTAAGGAAGGAACCACAGTAAACCTCTCTTGTTCTATTCTTTCGATATTAATTTCATATTCAAAAGAATCTCCAACATTTACCATATTAATCATTGAAGTATTAAAATTATAATCTTCACTAATTAACAAAATATTTTTACCTAGTATTTTATCCAGAAGATATTCTATACTATAACTATACTTATTATTTACATATAATAGTTGTACATTTTCTACATCATTTACATGTTGTAGACGAATAACCTTTACAGGTTTACCATGAATTTTTCTCCTCTGCGCTATAGTCCTAAGGTCTAGTATGGTTTTATCGGGGCCTAAAACACCTATTTTAAAATCTTTTTTAGATTTAAGATTTTCCCAACCAACTTGCTGCGCAAAATTGAAAATAAATATAGCCCTCTGTAACCTTTTTACTCCTTCTTTATCTGCTGTTTTTGATGTTTGTTGAGCAAAAGAAAAAACCATGGTTATGCAACATAACACTAATGCTATAAAGTGTTTTTGTATGGCGGATATATGAATATACTTTATCATAATCTTAGTAATAATCTTACATAATAATTTGCTCCATTTACACCAAATTGTTGTACCCTTCTACTGTAGATGAAATTACCATCTTCTGTATTAGCACTGTGCTTGTGTTTATCGGGGTATATATTGAAAATATTATTACCCCCCAATGTACATTTCACATAATCATTAACTTGATACGAAACGGCAACATCTGTTACTATTTTTGGAGTAAATGTTTGATCACGGGTTTCTATATTTCCTGTAAAATCATTAAGTACCCAATTTGTAGTGTTACCGTCATCTGGATGTATAAATTTCACATCTCCAAACAAGGTGTTGATAACCTGAAACTTAAGCTTCTCAAAATCATACGACATTAATGCATTCATCTTATAATTTGGTTGGGCAGACTCTACTCTTGCTATTTCTTCTCTATTAAACAAAACATTTTCTTGTCCTCTTAAGGCTTCAGAAACTTTAATAGGTCCTTTTACTTTTGTTCTCGTTATATTAGCACCAATAGAAGCATTGAACTCTCCTTTACCTAATGTTTTTTTAAAGAAAAGTGTCATATCTACCCCAGAGGTTTCTGAATCTATTGCATTAGTAAAGAATTGCGCAGCTCCAACATTAAATGGCTCTAATATATCTTCATACCCTTCTGCAAATTGACCAGAAAGTACTATTCGATCTTCTATAGAAATTAAATAGTAATCAAAACTAAACGTGATGTTATCTCCAAACCTACTGCTAATACCAGCACTTAAATGATTTGATAACTCTGGTTTTAAATTTCCAATTTTAAAAGCTCCCGAAGTTACAGCACTTTCATTATTAAAAGTTCCTACCTGCACACTTTCTCCATTAATAAACTGTGTACTTATATTTTGAAAATACACCTGATGTAGAGACGGTGCTCTAAATCCTGTAGAAAATCCTGTTCTAATCGTAATTCCATCTTTTATTCTATACCTACCTGATAGTTTCCAGATAGCTTGCCCTCCAAAATCATTATACAATTCATATCTAGCAGCTCCTCGAAGCAATAATTTATTAGTTAAATTAGCTTCGATATCTATATACCCAGAACTATTTGTTCTAAAACGACTTAACTCATTTTCTGGTCTAAAACCAGGAAACACCTGTGATCCCACAACTCGAGGTAGTTCAGTCCCCTGAGGTGTTACATAAGTACTACCCCCATTAGTATATGAAGCTTCTTCTCCTGCAATAATCTCATAATTCTCTATTCTAAGTTCTGCCCCAAAAGCAATATTTACACCACTAAGCCAATCAAATGTTCTTGAAAGATCAAGGTTTGTCGCATTTTGTTGATATAAAAAACCTCCTGTATAAAAAGTTTTGGGAGATGTGATTCCTAATGACGCATTATTCGAATTGTTAACTGTATAATCTAATCTATTCACGGCAATAGAATGGCTAAAATCTACATTCCAGTTATTTTTTACTCCTTTAATTCCTCCTGTAATCACATCATCCTGTATATCAGTAAGTATTTCTGGAGAAAATCCATGTGGAAAAAGTTCTAAAACCACTTTGTCCTGATCTTTAGGAAAACGATAAAAGCCTTTTGACGTACCTTCTCTATAATTTCTACTAGCTTGCAGGTACAATGAGGCATTACCAGACAAAGGAATACCGCCATTAAGTGAGAGTGCAATATTCTGAGTTTCGGAGCTTCCTATCTGCATGACTTGCTTTCCTGTATATCCAGTTCTTTGAAAAAAATTATTCTCTACAATTTGCACTTGATCAATCGCATTATCATTAGAATAGACATTACCAGTATAGTCCCCTGCTCTATTTATAGATCTTCTATCTCTATATTCTGCTGTTACATTCATATACCCTTCTTTCCCAACTTTTAAGCCAAAATTTGCCGCAGCATAGATATTGGTCCCGTCTCCTTCTGTATTCGTTCCTATTCTACTATCCAATTGGATAATTTCTGTTTGTTTTTTTAAGATAATGTTTATAACCCCTGCAATAGCATCAGACCCATATTGTGGTGTTGCTCCATCCCTAAGCACTTCTATTCTTTCAATTGATGCCACAGGAATAGCATTAAAATCGGTCCCTACAGACCCTCTTCCTACAGTACCATTTACATTTAATAAAGAACTACTATGTCTTCGTTTTCCGTTAACCAGCACCAATACCTGATCCGGGCCTAATCCTCTTAGCGTAGCAGGATCTATATGATCAGTTCCATCTGCTATAGTTTGCGTAGTCGAATGAAAGGAAGGGATTAAATAATGTAATATATGACTTAATTCTACCTGGGGCGAACTGGTAAGTTGTTGTGGCGAAATAATATCTACCGCAGCAGTATTTTTTAATGATGACTTTGGTTGGGCTCTTGATCCTAAAGAAACGGGTTGATCTATAGAAAACCCTGTTTCTAATAAGAAATTTACTTTTAAAGTATCCCCTTTTTTTACAGAAACAGCTTTGGAAAGGGGTGTATACATTACAAAATCAGAGGTAATTATATAATCTCCTTTATCTACACTAAATTGATAATAACCATTAACATCTGTTGTTGTACTCTTATTTGTACCCTTAATAAATACCTTTGCACCCGGTAAATTGCCAAATTGATCTGTTACATTACCACTTATAATAGCTTTGGATTGTGACCAACTTACCTGACAATTACAGTAAAACAAAACAAGTACTAAACATATTTGACACTGTGTCTTAAGCATATAGAACGTTTTTCATAAATGCATACTCCTAGATGTTTGCAAAAATAGTACTATATATTTCTAATCCCTATTAAAGTGCTCTAACTTCGTTAAGAAAAATCATATTCTTCATATAAATACTCCTCGACTACCTTTGTAATCAATTCTTTTGTTAAATGCTTAGGACTATGTGTAATTATATCTGGCATTTCTTCTGCCATTTTTTTATCACCATTTATCAATTCTGCTCCAATCATCAAAACTATTTTAGATTTTTTAAATTCACTACTTAGTTTTTGATAAGCAGTTAAAAACTCCCAGCCATTCATAACCGGCATATTTATATCTAAAAAAATAACCGAAGGAAATATTCCTGACTTGATATAGTCTAATGCTTCTTCTCCATTTTTTGCTATCAAGATTTCATCTGCATATCCCGTTTTCTGGATCATCATCTTGTTAAAAAAATTAGTTGCCTCACTATCATCTACTAATAGAAATTGTTTTGTTTTTCCCATGTTTAGCTATTGTACAAAAATACTTTTCTAATGCATTGTCTAGTAATTTAAGAGATAAAGGTTTATTCAAAAAATCTAGTACCAAACTATGCTTTTCTGCTTTCTCTATTTCTTTTTCATCATCAGAGGTTGTTAACATAAAAATGCCAACTCCATCTGTTATTTTATTACCAAACTTTACAAACTCTTTTAAAAACTCCCATCCGTTCATTCCTGGCATATTAATATCCAAAAAGACCAGACTTGGTTTATTTTGCTTCCCTTCGTTGACTTCTTTAAAATATTCTAGTGCTTCCAATCCACTAGTAACTGTAGAGACATTGCCAAGGTCACCATATTTCTCTATAATCATTTTATTAAAGAAATTGGTAGGTTTATCATCATCTATTAATAATACTTGAAGTATTGATAATTTCATTTGATTGTTTTTTGATCGACAAAATTTGTCTACAAATATTATCGTTGGTTACAAATAAATATGAATAATTTTATCATTATTACATACTAACAAATGAAATAAAACAATATTAAATCAAACTAGAAAATGAAAAACCAAACCGCGAAATTACGACAAAAAACATAATTCAACGGTAAAACACTTTTTATTCTTACATAATCGTAAGATAGTATTATATTTTGATAAAAAATAACAAGAAAATTTATAAATATTCTAATGAACCTCGCTTCTAAAATGATTTTTTAACACATCATTTAATAAATCAATTGATAAAGGTTTGTTGATAAAATCATCTACAGAATGATTTTTTGCAAAAGCTTTTACATCATCGGGGTTGGATGATGTAGACAATAATATAATTTTTATACCATCGGTAACTTTTGGATTCAATTTAGAAAACTCTAGTAAGAATTCCCACCCATTCATTGCAGGCATATTAATATCCAAAAAAATAAGGTCTGGTTTGGTTTCTAAATTATTTTCTACAGCAGTAAGATATTCTAAAGCTGCTAAACCACTTTGCACTTTATTTACCTTGTAGAAACTTTCGTGTTTAGAAACTACTCTTTCGTTATAAAAATTTGTAGCCTTGTCATCATCAATCAACAAGACACAATGCACCAATGTATTCATTTACTTCCCAATTACGGTCAAAGAAAATAAACTTATTTGAAATTATCATTACAAAATAAAACTTTATGAATAGGTTTTCGTTCAAAAACATTTATTCTACGGTCAAATGTACTTTATTACCATCTTTTTAAAATGTTAAAACCATAAAACAATCCGATAAAACAATGATTTTTGACATTCTTTTACTAATCACTACAAAAAATAAGCGTAATTTTGAGTAGCCTAAAATTATAATCGATAAGAAATTAGGTCACTATTATCTATGTCAGACAGAACAAACAACAACAATATCGCTCCTTTAAAATATACTTTTTATACAAATACCAAAGATATCCCAGCTATTGATTGGAGTTTTATAAACCTTAAAAATAATATTTTTCTATCCTTACCTTATCTAAAGGCTCTTGAGGATACGTTGTCTGAAACAATTCAATTTAGGTATATTTTATTTTATCAGGATAAAACTCCTGTAGGCTTTGCCACTGCTCAACTTATTAAGTTTAATCCTTCTTTACTAAACTTTCAAGAATTTCCTTGTAAAATAAGTGATACTATTAAAAAAAAACTTATTAATAATATAGATGTTAAAGTACTCGTTTGCGGTAATATGTTCTCTTGTGGTGAGCATGGTTTTGTATACAATACCAGTTATGTATCATCCAAATTGGCATTCAAAAGTTTATCTGATGCTTTGCGTGAAATTAGAAAATCTGAAAACTCTACAAAACCATCTTTTATATTGCTAAAAGAGTTTTGGCCAGATTCATACGATCATAGTGATTATATCAAAGAATTTGATTTTAGAGAATTTAAAATTGATGTAAATATGGTACTTCAGTTAGATCCAAAATGGACTACTTTTGAAGACTATATTAACAGTATGCGAACAAAATTTAGGACGCGAACAAAAAAGGTTTTAAAAAAATCTAAAGATGTTGTTGTTAAAAACTTCACTGTAGAAGACATTGCAACTTATACCGATCAAATAGACAGATTATACCTTTCTGTAATTGATAAAGCTGATTTTAAGATTGGTAAACTCAACGCTTCTACATTCAAAAGTCTAAAAAATACCTTACAAGAGACATTTATTTTTAAAGGATATTTTATAGAGCAAAAACTGGTTGGGTTCATGACTGCTTTTTTTACAGATAATCTTATTGACGCAAATCATATTGGGATTGATTATGATTACAATAAAAGTCATGCTATTTATCAAAAAATGTTATATGATTATGTAGATCTTGCGATTACAAAAAATGCAGATGAACTTAGACTAGGTAGAACCGCAGAAATTATAAAAAGTTGTGTAGGAGCTAAACCGGTAGAGATGAAATTATATGTACGCCATGGTAATTCTATTTCTAATACACTATTAAAGCCATTAATAGAACTAATTTCACCAAGTGAATACGAAATTAGAAACCCTTTTAAACTCCTGATACAATAATGGATTCATTAACTCAAATTGTATTAGGTGCCGCGGTGGGTGAAGCTGTTCTTGGCAAAAAGGTGGGTAACAAAGCAATATTATGGGGTGCAATTGCAGGAACCATTCCTGATTTGGATGTATTAACGAAGTTATTCGTTGATAATGTTACTGCCAATGAAGTACATCGAGGTTTTTCTCACTCAATCCTTTTTAGCATCATAGCAGCTCCTATATTTGGCTGGTTGATCGCCAAAATATACAAACATAAAGAGGCCAACTGGAAAGATTGGACCAAACTTATGTTTTTAGGATTATTTACCCATCCAATACTTGATGCCTTTACTACCTGGGGAACCCAGTTATTTTGGCCATTTAGATATAAGGTATCATTCAAAAATATTTTTGTAGTTGACCCTCTTTATACACTACCATTTTTGATTTTTCTCATTTTGGCAATGTTTTATAAACGCACTGACCCTAGGAGAGAAAAATTTAACAAACTAGGGCTATTCATAAGTAGTGCATATATGGTCATTACATTAGGAATAAAATGGTATACTTATACCGTATTTCGATCTAATCTAGAAAAACAACGTATTGGTTATAAAGAGATTCAAACAAAACCTACTCCCTTAAATAGTATTCTATGGTCAGCTAATATCGAAACCCAAAATTCTTTTTTGATAGGCTATTATTCTTTATTGGATAAAAACGATAAAATTAGTTTTAAAGAGTTTCCCAAAAATCATCATTTATTAGGGGAAATGAAAAATGACCCACTTATCCCTAGATTGATCAAGCTTTCTGAAGGATGGTATACTATTGAAAAATTATCTAATGACAAACTTTTATTTAACGATTTACGGTTTGGCCAATTAGGTATCGATGAAAAAAACAATAGGTTTGTTTTTAGTTATGAGTTATTTTATAATAAAAATGGCGTACTTACAGCAGTTGAGAGCGAACGTAAGATGAATGAAGCTTCTCCTCTACTCAAAAAATTATTTGCGCGTGTATTAGGAAACAAAGAACAACCTTCGAGTTTATAAAAAAAGATGGTTTGTTTAAACCATCTTTCTTCTTATATATATTTCTGTTCTAAGGGTCAAAATTTATGCAAATTGACATAGCACACCACCCATAAGCGCAATGCATACGACCCAATATCCTGCATTAACTGCAATATATTTAAATCCTTTTCTTTCAAACAAACTATTGGTTGCCAGAACAGGCAAAGCAATTAACAATCCAACCATAGCCCCGTGCAAGGCTCCATGCCCAAAGTCCCTAAAGTTATTGCCATATTTTGCCATATAATCTTGTGAAAACTTATAGGCTTCAGAACCAGGTTCGTTCCATCCTGGTTCGCTCATAATACTAGAGAAAAAACCAAATTGATGAATTACTATAGTATTTAACATAAAAGCAAGAAAAAAGCTAAACACATATGCCAAAATAAAAGTTATTGCCATATTTCCTCCTTTTAAATCTTCTTCTGTAAACCCACAAGCATTCATCCAGGCAGTGCCAAAAACTTTTGGATTATACCAGATAAATCCAAGTATCATAGGGACTAGTGCTGCTAAAGCAGTAATCAAAAAATTGAATTCCATATTTGTTAAATTTTATTGTTGTTTCTCAAATATAGTTAATTCTGTTTTTAGATTTACCAAACAAAAACCAACAATCGAATAGAAAAAAGAATCAATACCACACCGGTTATCTTAAAAAATACGGCTAGTCTTTTGACAGAAATAAACCTTTGCAACTTTTTAGATAGAAAAACTTTTGTCATATCTGTTATAAATATTGCCACTAATACCGCTATTATATATGTCACAAATGAATGATTTGCCACATATTTATGCTGACCATACTTAAACACTCCAATCCACACCAAAAACACAAAAGGATTAAAAAAATTAACACTAAACCCTCTCATAAAAAAGGAGAGGATATCTTTAGATGAAATTGAAATAGTATGTGTAACGGTAGCTTTTTTAAACAAATAATGAACTCCTAATCCAAAAAGAATGATACTTCCAATAGCAGCTAACCACACTTGGTTTTGCGATATGGTTAAAAAAGAAGAAAAGCCATAGTAGCATAATAAAACACAAACGACATCACTAATAATTATCCCTAAGGCTACTGATATTCCTATTTTTACTCCATATTGAAGCGTACTATTAAGCAGTAAAAAGAAGACGGGTCCTATAAAAATGATCATACTCAACCCTATTATAAAACCTTCTATAAAAGACATTAAAAAACACTCAAAAATTAAATCCTGGTAAATATAGGTAATCTATAATTTTTGATATTCTTTTTTAAGAATTTCTATATGGCGAATTAACCGTTTTACATCCAGAGCAATGGTACCATTATACACTCCTCTAATGTATCCTTTTTTATCTATAAGAATAAAATTTTCGGTATGAATAAAATTGTTTTCGTCCTGAGTTTTAACAAAATCTTCATCTGCAAAGTACCCTTTTCTTGCTATTTCATAAATTTCATTTTTATCGCCAGTAACCAAATTCCATTTTTCGAGATCAACCTCATTCCTTATTGCATAATCCTGTAATACAGGTACCGAATCATGCCAGGGCATTACCGTATGTGATAATAACTTAATATCATTATCAGTTTTATACGTTTTCTGCAAATAAAGCATGTTTTTGGTAAGTTGTGGACATATTCCAGGGCAAATTGTAAAGAAAAAATCTGCCACATATATTTTATCTTTATAGGTCTCATTAGTAACTGTATCACCTACTTGATTTATAAATGAAAATGCTGGTATTTTATGTTTATTCATCAAGTCTGATGTTGAAAACCAATGTGGTGTAAAACTTGAAGATACAAAATAAGGTAACTTTTGCACAACTGCTTCTTCCTTCATTTCTTTTTGCTTTTTACAAGAAAAAATAAAACACAGTATAGCTATTATAAATAACAAATATTTCATGATACAATTAATATATCTTTATAGAATCTTTCTTTATGGTATAACATTTTTTTAGTCCAATCAAACCAAAACGCTCACCATTAATTACTTCGTAATTTGCACGAATTGCGCCATTAGAGCGAAACATTTGTTGTCGCCCCGCTTCTTTTCCAGAAGTATAATTAAAATCTCTTAGTAACTGTCCATTAGTATACCATTCTTTTACAGTACCATCATACCTGCCTTCTTTATCAAAATGATATTCAAATTTAGAACTGCCATCTGGCCACCATCCCCTATGAACATCTATTTTAACTCCTTTTGAATATGTTCTATGCGTTTGTAAAACTCCATTATTATAGTACACCTCTTCGACTCCTTCTTTTTTACCATTAAGATACTTTACCTCAGATTTTAATTCTCCGTTTTGATAATACCCCTTTAGGCTACCGGTAAGCGGTTTTTCATTGTAAAGTAGTTTCCCATTAGAAAGAGATAAGCTTGCATCTCCTACTATCACCGTTTGATTAGGTACATCTGTTCTACAGCTTAACAAAAAAAGAATTATGGCAAATAGTCTATAAAACTTAAACATTTTTAGTTTGTTATATTTCCAGGAGTTCCAAAAAATCCATTACCGTTAATGTAAGGATCTTCAGAAGTAATATGGTAATGATAAATACCATTAGGAAAATCTGCAGTTACACCTACATGACCATGATAATCATCAAGATCTGCATTGGTGATTTCATCACCATTCTCTATAGGACCATACACAGGAAAACCATCGGCCAACAAACCCAGAAAAGTATCATTTCCAAATTTATTGGTCAGATACACAGGTTCTTGATGATAATGATACCCGCCTTGTTGCTGAGGATGTCCTAAATACTGATCAAAAGAATTAATCTCAGAAGTTAACGGCTGATTATTAGGCCCTGCATATTGATTGTAAAAAACAACTCCATTTACTGCAAGTCCCATAGTTCCTAGTGCCGTTGCTTCCTTATTTGATGCTTCTGCAGGATGTAAGGGAATGGTTATAGTAATATTCTGGGCTGCAATTCTATTAGGGTTTAAATTAAAACTTGTATTACTACCATTATAAGCTTCATACAAACTACTCTCCCACTCTGTATCCAAATAATAAGGTGATTTATGATCTGGTAAATCGTTGGTCGTAAAAATTACATTACCTCCGCTAATTTCATATGACAAACCAGCTGCGCTAAACTTTGTCAAAATCGGAGTTATATCATAATCTGAAGCTTCTGTATCTGGATTTGTTTCATTAGTTGCAGACGAATCATCATCGCCAGAACACGCTATGAACACACAGATTAAAATTAGCAAAGTAGTTATTTGTGTAGAAAATTTTGGGGACTTTTTCATAAAATAATATTGATTTGGTTATTACATGTTTAGTTAGACTCCATCATTCACAAAAGGTTTAATGAACTCTATTTTTTTATAAATTAGTAGAAGATAACTATTTATAAACACATAAAAAAATACAGTAAGTAAACGGGTGTACAACAAATTTCCCTTATTGAAAATTTCACGTTCAAATCAATAGGTATTAAAAAACATCCATCCCTTTACCAACACAGCTTCTCGCTCACAACTAGCGCTGTGTCGTCTTCCAAAAGAAGGGAGTAAGAAAGCCTCCCTTTCGAAATAAACATAGAGACTGTTCATTAAAGTGCATCATAAAGATTCAACTATATAACTTTGTGACATTATAAAAAAAGAAGTGACACACTTTATTGAACACTACCCTTTAGGATCAATCCTCACACCAACAATTAGCTTTACATCACTTGCGTAACAATCCTCACACCAATAATTGGCTTTACATCACTTGCGTAACAATCCTCACACCAACAATTGGCTTTACATCACTTGCAGAACAATCCTCACACCAACAATTGGCTTTACATCACTTGCGGAACAATCCTCACACCAACAATTGACTTTACATTACTTGCGGAACAATCCTCACACCAACAATTGGCTTTACATTACTTGCGGAACAATCCTCACACCAACAATTGGCTTTACATTACTTGCGGAACAATCCTCACACCAACAATTAGCTTTACATCACTTGCAAAAATTTTTATCCAAAACAAATTTGCTAATGATAGATCAAAGCTACCGTTATACTATTCTTAAAGTAAATATCCCTAAGACAAGCCCAGAGGAAGTCAACTACCTCAGAGCAAACTCGAGGTATCCAGCGGAAAAACAGTTTTTACATTTCGAAGTAAACCTCAGATTCCGCTAAAAAGTGAGATAAGTTTAACGATCTATTTTGAATGCATTGCTACGCAAATTTTCAAAACAGTATTTCATTAAAAAAATACAATAATTAAACTCCCAATTATTATCTGGTCATTTTAATATTTATATTTATCGTATAGATTAAATATTCATACCTATGAGTAGTACGTATAATGTCAAGGTCAATTCCCTTTCTGAATTTGAATTTACAGAACAAGATATATCCGAGATGGATATTATCAAGGACTCAAATTCAAGTTACCATTTGATTCATAACCATCAATCCTATCAGACGAAAATAGTAAAGCGTGATTTTGCTTCGAAGAAATATACCATCAGCGTTAATGGTAATTCCTATCAGGTTGCTATACATGATATTTTGGACATGCAAATCAAAGAAATGGGATTTTCATTAGGTTCATCAAAACAAATACATCAAATCAAAGCACCTATGCCAGGGTTATTACTAGATGTTCATGTTAAAATAGGACAACAAATTAAAGAAGACGACCCACTATTCATCCTTGAAGCCATGAAAATGGAGAATAGTATTTTATCCCCTAGAGATGGAGTCATTAAATCCATTTCTGCGGTTAAAGGTACTACGGTGGATAAAGGCGAGTTGCTAATTGAGTTCGAAAAATAAGAACCTTAACAATATACACACAATACCATCAAAACATTTATAGCCAACTGTATGAAAAAAATATTGATAGCTAACAGAGGTGAGATAGCAGTTAGAATTCTTAAAACAGCTCACCAGATGGGCATTAAAACAGTAGCCATCTACTCTGCTGCTGATCGGGATGCACCACATGTAAAACTTGCTCATGAAGCAGTTTATATAGGAGAAGCTCCTTCTAATCAGTCCTATTTATTAGGTTCTAAAATCATTGAGGTAGCCAAACAATTAAATGTCGATGCAATACACCCAGGGTACGGTTTTTTAAGTGAAAATGCTGATTTTGCAAAAAATGTCGTAGCAAACAACCTTATTTTTATAGGGCCAAAACCAAAAGCTATACAAATCATGGGTAGCAAATTAGCAGCCAAAGAAGCTGTAAAAACCTATGATATTCCTATGGTACCTGGAGTAGATGAAGCGATTACAGATATATCCAAAGCTAAAAATATTGCAGAAAAAATTGGGTACCCTATATTAATCAAAGCATCTGCCGGCGGTGGTGGTAAGGGCATGCGTATCGTAGAAAAGGAAGTTGATTTCGAATCACAAATGCAACGAGCAATTAGTGAAGCAACTTCGGCATTTGGTGATGGATCTGTATTTATCGAAAAATATATTGCTTCTCCGCGTCATATAGAAATTCAAATAATGGCAGACAGTCATGGCAATATTATACATCTTTTTGAGCGAGAATGTAGTATACAAAGACGACATCAAAAAGTGGTAGAAGAGGCTCCTTCTATAGTGTTAACATCAGAATTACGTACCAAAATGGGGCAAGCTGCTATCAAAGTGGCAAAAGCCTGTGATTATCTAGGAGCTGGAACCGTGGAGTTTCTTTTAGATGAAAATCACAATTTTTATTTTTTAGAAATGAATACTCGATTACAGGTAGAACATCCTGTTACAGAACTAATCACGGGTATTGATCTTGTCGAGCTACAAATAAAAATTGCCAAAGGTGAACATTTGCCAATACAGCAAAAAGATCTGCAAATCAAAGGACACGCATTAGAGTTACGCATATATGCAGAAGATCCCTTAAATGATTTCTTGCCTAGTGTTGGGCAGCTTAACAAATATCAGATCCCCTCTGGCGAAGGTATTCGAGTAGATAATGGTTTTGAAGAAGGAATGCATATTCCTATCTACTATGATCCCATGTTGGCAAAACTTATTACCTATGGTAAAACTCGTGAAGAAGCTATAGAACTTATGATAACGGCTATCGATAATTATAAAATAGAGGGCGTAGAAACGACACTTGATTTCGGAAAATTTGTATGCAAACACGAAGCCTTCTATTCTGGAGATTTTGACACCCATTTTGTAAAAAAATATTTCACCCCCGAAGTGATACAAGAAATATCCCATAAAGAAGCAGAAATTGCTGCTATTATAGCATTAAAGCAATATTTTAATGACCAGGAAAAGCTTCGTTTACCAATACACTAAACTATGGATTCTAAAATAAAGACGTTACAAGATAAAATTAATCAAGCAAAATTAGGAGGCGGCAAAAAAAGAATAGAACGACAGCACCAAAAGAAAAAACTTACAGCAAGAGAGCGTATCGATTATATACTAGACGAAGGTTCTTTTGAAGAAATAGGAATATTAGTTACTCATCGTTCCACCGATTTTGGAATGGATAAAGAATTGTATTATGGAGATGGTGTTGTAACAGGATATGGTACTATTGCAGGTCGATTGATATATATATATGCGCAGGATTTTACAGTTTTTGGTGGTGCTTTATCAGAAACCCATGCCGAGAAAATTTGTAAAATTATGGATCATGCTATGAAGGTAGGAGCCCCTATTATAGGTCTAAATGATTCTGGCGGAGCTAGAATTCAAGAAGGTGTACGTTCTTTAGGTGGATATGCCGATATTTTTTACAGAAATGTGCAAGCATCAGGGGTAATTCCTCAAATTTCGGCAATTATGGGGCCATGCGCTGGAGGAGCAGTTTACTCTCCTGCCATGACCGATTTTACCTTAATGGTTGAAGATACAAGTTATATGTTTGTTACTGGCCCTAATGTAGTAAAAACAGTTACCAATGAAGAAGTAACTTCTGAAGAATTAGGAGGTGCAAGTACACATGCAACCAAATCTGGCGTTGCTCACATAACCTCTGCCAATGACATAGAATGTCTTGAAGATGTAAAGAAGTTGTTAAGTTACCTACCTCAAAACAATACTCAAAAGCCATCTGCAACTCCTTATTCTCTAAATGATGAAATAAGAGATCAATTATCTGATATTATTCCTGATAGTGCCAATAAACCATATGATATGCATGCCGTTATTACTGGTATTATTGATCATGATAGTTTTTATGAAATCCATCAAGATCATGCAGAAAATATCATCGTTGGTTTTGCGCGTTTAGGAGGAAAAAGTGTCGGAATTATTGCCAATCAACCTATGTTTTTGGCCGGAGTCCTCGATGTAAATAGTTCTAAAAAGGCGGCTCGATTTACACGTTTTTGCGATTGCTTTAATATTCCGTTATTAGTTTTGGTAGACGTCCCAGGGTTCTTACCTGGTACAGATCAGGAGTGGAATGGGATTATAGTACACGGTGCTAAATTATTATATGCGCTAAGCGAAGCCACAGTGCCCAGAATTACCGTGATTACCAGAAAAGCATATGGCGGAGCCTATGATGTAATGAATTCTAAACACATAGGAGCCGATCTAAATTTTGCATGGCCCTCTGCAGAAATTGCCGTAATGGGCGCCAAAGGTGCTAGTGAAATTATTTTTAAACGTGAAATTCAGGCAGCAAAGGATCCAGAAGTAAAGCTTTCTGAAAAAGAAGCCGAATATGCCGAAAAATTTGCTAACCCTTATCGCGCAGCACAACGAGGTTTTATAGATGAAGTTATCTTACCAAAAAACACTCGACGTAAATTAATTAAAGGGTTTAGTATGTTAGAAAACAAAAAAGTAAATCACCCCAAAAGAAAACACGGTAACATTCCTTTATAATATAAATAAAACCTCTATGGTCTATAAAACACCATAGAGGTTTGCAAATCACATCGACTTTCGAAATAATATGAATACATAGTTTTTACTTAATAAAGTGATAAACTATATAGATATCTGTAACTATTTTTCAAGTTTCTGAACTATCAAATCTCTTTGCTAAAAATGCGCTTCGTAAATGATATGAATAACTTTCATACGGGATATCTTTGTAAAAACTTATATAGTCAACTACCTCGGAGCAAGCTCATGAGGCATCCAGTGGAAAAACAGTTTTTATTTTTCGAGGCAAGCCTCGGAGAATTAAACTCCACAATGTGGATTAAAATTACACTGAATCAAATCGTTTGATGTACATAAAACTTTTAGTGATTGTAACCATCACAAGTACAATCAGTACAGTCATATTTAAACCTAAGAAAAGGATAATCTTCTAACCAATCTGCACGCTGAGCCGGAGTTCCGCAGCAAAATCCTTCTGGAGAAGGTACACCCCCACCTTTTAGAGTGCGCATTTGTGTTCGATTTAATGATTGAAATGATGAGTCAAAATTGTTATTTTCCATTTTCATTTATTTGTGATTAATTAAATAACCTTTTTTACACAATGGTAGGGTAAGATCTCACACCCTTTTGCTTGGCCAAACAAAATCTTATATTTCTTCAAAAATGATTTTTTCTTTAGGGAGTTGGTTATTATATATGCTTTCTGATAATTCTGGGATTATGGCTGCTAGGTTTTCCAGAGTATACTGATCTGGTAACAGGTACCCATTTACAAAAATTGTAGGAGTTTTTTCTATTCTAGATTCATGTAACCAATTAAAAAATGCTTCTTCTGTTGCTTTGTCCTTTTCAATAACATCATTCTTTTTTAAAGGGTATAGAAACATAAATTTTTTTAAGTTCATTAAATCATACCAATCAGACAACATTTCTAAAGTAATATCGACCGCATTAACTTTTCCTTCAATATTTTTTAACCAATAACTTATTATATAATCGGTTGCAGTAATATCATGATAACCTTCTTTATTATTCAATACAAATCGAAATGACACCTGCAGTTTTTCTGGATATGTTAGTAATAATTCTTCAAGTATCTTATGTTGTATTTTACATGGTTCACAATACAAATTGCTCACCATTAGAACTTTAATTGGTGCTGTAGCATTACCCAAAACTATCTCCTTAAGAATGGGATTTGTTTTTATTTTTCTTTGTTTCTGAAGTAAAAACTTAAAAACGGTTACCGATTCGAAAATACGCTTATAATCATACAAACTCAACCTACTATCTCTTAATTCTTTATGGCCGTTTTTAATCAATACGGTAGAAGATAACAAGCTAATAAAGATTAATAATGATGCAACCAATGCCAGTGGTTGTATACTTGTATTTTCAAAGCTTACAGAAGTGTTAAAACTATACATCACCAATTGGAGAATCAAAATGGCATTAATAACAAGGCATAATTGACACCATGTTTTGGCCGTGAAATATTGATAATATAAAGAGAATAAAATAATAGGGCCTGTTATGAAACCAACTATTGGTAGAATATAATATGAAACATCAAAATAGTTAGAAGAACCAATTAATATGATCTGAAAACTAAAATAAGTAAATACAAGGTCCGAAAGTTTTACTTTTCCGAAAATCTGGGCGGTTTTTGAGTTTAGCACCTGATCGCATCCAGATTTTTTACCTTTTACTGTTTGACAAAACTTTTCTACTACAATGTTTTCAATACCCAAATCTTTTGTAAGCAATAAATAACCTGTAATACTACCAACAATAGCACTTAAAAGTAATAAAGCCTCATCCCATTCTAAATGATACGTCGTTTTAGATATAAGTAGCAAACCAAAAACCGAAATCAATAAAAATGATATCATTCTTTTGGTTAAATTTTCTTTTCTTAGAACATCTTCATTTTTTTGTGTTCTTACCCCCCGCTCGGGGAATATTTTTATAACCGTACCATTCCAACCTTTTAATTTTTCTTTTTGTTTATGTAAGCTTTTTTTATTTTTTACAAAAACTAAATCTCCTTCTTCGCTCTCGAGATGTAAAATATAGGGGAACTCTAAGCCGATTAAGTCTGTTTTATTTATCTTTCCTATACTACAGGATATGGAAAGTCGCTCTAACACGTCTGCAATGCATAAAATCGAAGGAAAATTAGCATTCGAAACTATCAAATCTTCTAGATACCTACTAGCAATATTTATGCCTTGATGTTTCAGATATTTATGGACTATCTTATGCATTCTTATATTCATTTGTTGGTTTCAAATGTATAGAATGAAAAAAACAACCTTCCCACCCAAAAAGGGTGGTATTTGTAAAAATTGTGTTTTAGTAGTACTAGGTAAGACTACTATAAACTTAGTGAAATATCAATATTTCATACTAGCTGAAATATGGTGAAATATGTTACACCACGCTTTATTAATACTTTTGAATCATCAAAAAACAAGATTTTTATCTAACAACAATTAATCAAAAATTAAAAATTATGAAACAATTCAAAAAAAGATTCGAAGGAATATTGAAGTTTTTAGCAACACTTCCGGGAGCATCAAGCCACGCAATTCATAGATAAAAAATAATTGATACCATATGAAAATATAATTACTTAGAAATTTTACTTTAAAAATAGATAAATACATAGCCTATATCTATATAAGCCATTCTTCCAGAGGTATGGGGTACTTCTGGAGTTTGGTTTTTCCGTTTTATAACTTACTACGGTAGTATTTTTATGCTTAATTCTTGTACATGAATATAGTTTATGTTTTGTATAAGTACATTTTTCAGGCCACTAGAAGCATGATTTTCTTTATATTAAAACATTTTTGTTATTACAATAAAGGAATGCTTCTTTTATTTTATTTTGAATATCAAATTTTAGATTTTAAATTGGTCATAAAATTTATCTTTCAAAGTAAATTGTTACCCCATTATGAGTAATCGAAAGACCACGAAATATGCTATCTATGCAGTTGCGGTGTTATGTGCTGCACTGATCAACGAATTTATAATCAATTATGTAAAAAAACGTATCAATCAAGAAGGGTATCTTTTGGTGCTTATAGATATGGCCATCGTTGTTCTAATTTTTGCCCCTACTTTTGCAATAGTATCAGAATACACAAAAAAACTCTCTAAAGCATATATAAAAACATCGAAAAAAGTTTCTACTAATAAAAATGGAACATTACTTGGTTTTACTGTAGCTATCATTATTCTATTTATTCTTTTTGCTTATCTGCGACATAATATAAATGTAATTAACGATTTGAAGCAATTGATCCCTTAATTTTACTATTATTAAAATTATTTAAAAAATTCAAGACATTATAAATGAAACGATTACATTTCAAAACTAAGGTAAACAAAGAACATTTTACTCTAGTAAATTTAAAGTATCAATTGTGTAGTCAACTTCTTATTATAACAAACAACAATACACTCTAAAAAAAGAGTGTATCGTATAATTACTAAAAAAACAGTCATCTAGTAAAATAAATCAGCTGATATACTAAAAGGCATATCAGCTTATTCATCGTTTATTTATTTTAATTTTACCTTAATACTTAACTACATATAAATCAACATCACCATTGTAATTTTCAATTTCGGGTGACTCTGTATGTCCAATTACAAACACTTTATTAGTAGTTGTTAGCGCAAGTCCGTTAAATGCATCTCGTTTTGTCCCTCCAAAGGTTTTTTGATCTATTATAGCACCACTATCATCAATTTTTATCAACCACGCATCTCTATTTCCTAATATTTCGGTTACATCTCCGTCAGCAAAATTATTATGAAAACATGCCAAATAATAATCACCTTCATTAGTAGTAGCAATAGCATCAATATTATCGGTACTAGAAGTACCGTACGTTTTTGACCAAATTAAGTTACCATCTAAGTTAATTTTATATACCCAGCCATCAAAAGCTCCTATTTTATTATCTATATCAACATCGTCCGAATTAGTAATTCCACTTACTAGGTACCCATTAGAAGATGATTTTACAATTCCTGTAACTTTATCATAACCAGACCCTCCATAAAATTTTCTCCATAGTATATCATCTCCTGTAGCATCTAATTTGATGACCCAACTATCATAATCTCCATGATTACCTAATCCAAAATCAAAATTACTAGATTCTGAATTCAAAGCTAATATCAAAGAGCCATCCTCGTTTGCTACAATTCCGCCTACTTCTTCTTGTCCTGTTCCTCCAATAGTTTTATTCCAAATGAGTGCTCCTGTATTTGAATTTACTTTTAGAATAAATACATCCGAAAGTCCAATATTACCTTCGGTATCCCCATCAGAAGAATATGAATTACCAGCTACTACATAATTAGAGTCCTCGGTCTCTACTCCTCTTTCAAAAAAATCTGACCCAGTTCCTCCATAATTCTTGGACCAAATCACATTTCCCATATCATCTATTTTTATTGCCCATGCATCACTTCCTCCTTTATTAGCAGATAAATCGTTGTCAGAGGATTTGGTATTCCCAACTAATACATAATAATTATCTTGGGTTTTAAAGCCTCCATGGAAAGAATCTGTACCCGCTCCTCCATAATTTTTTACCCATTCTAAATTTCCGAACTTATCTAATTTTGTTACCGTTGCATCTAAAGAGCCTCCTAAATAGTTTCCATAAAAATTATTGCTCTGAGTTTCGCCAAAAATTAACACTCCATCATCAGCAGTGGGGATAGCGCCATTTGGATATTCTCCTAATTCACTACCAAGTGCGGTATTTAAAATATCAGTTTCAAAAGTAAAATTGGTTGTCGAAGTCCCATCTGAAGTATCTTTTACTACAATAGTGCCAGTATAAACTTGATTAAACTCTAGACTTGAAGCAGTATAAGCTGTATCAGATTGGTTTTCTGAAACTACATCTTCATTTAGAATTATAGTATAAGTAAGGTCATTATTTTCTGGATCTGTAGCTGCTTGCCATTCGATAACTACTTCGTTTTTGGTCACTACTGTTGTTATCCCCGCTACCATAGATGGGTTCTCATTACCTGGCACAACTACAACTGGTCCTTCTTCTATAATAGCTTGTTCATCATCTTTAGAACATGAATTCATGAGTAAGATCAATAATAAATATAGGTATAGTTCTTTAGTAATTTTCATAGGTTATATTGATTAGATTAATAGGTTATTGTTTGATATTTCATTTTTTAAATATATCGCGTGTAAACTCCTGATATAATTACTACTAACAGGTATTAGGATCTATATATAAGTAGGTTTACCTGGTAAAAATGTTCTACTCATTAGAATTAAAAAGATGATACGTCTTTACGTATCATCTTTTTAATTGTTTATTTTAATTTCAATATTTAACTACATAAATATCAACAGCTCCATTGTAATTTTCAATTTCAGATGAACGTAAATTTCCAATTGCATATACTTTATTGGTACTTGTTATGGCTAATCCAGTAAAATCATCTGATTTTGAACCACCAAAGGTTTTTTGATCTTTTACAGCACCATTATCATCGATTTTTACCAACCAGGCATCCCTAATACCAAATACTTCGGTTACATCTCCATCGACATTATTATCATGATACCCTCCTAAATAATAATCCCCGTCATTGGTAGTAACAATCGTATTAAGACCATCCGATCCCGAAGTACCATACGTTTTTGACCAGATTAAATCACCCTCCAAATCAATTTTATAAACCCAACCATCTTGAGATCCTTTATTCGTATCTATATCGACATCTGTAGAATTAGTAATTCCGCTTATCAAATATCCGTTAGAAGATGACTTTACAATTCCGTTAGATATATCGGAACCTGATCCTCCATAGCGTTTTTTCCACAGTATAGTATCTCCTGTAGCATCTAATTTGATGACCCAACTATCATAATCTCCATAATTACCTAATCCAAAATCAAAATTACCGGATTTTGAATACAGCGCGAATACCAAAGAGCCATCCTCATTTGCTACTATTCCTCCTACTTGCTCTTGTAATGTTCCTCCTATAGTTTTCTTCCAAATAAGTGCTCCCGTGTTAGGATTTACTTTTACTACAAATACATCTGTAAGTCCTATATTACCTTCCGTATCTCCGTCAGAAGAACTTGAAGAACCTCCAAATACATAATTAGAATCTGCAGCTTCTACCCCTCTTTGAAAGACATCGTACCCTGTTCCTCCATAATTCTTAGACCAAATAACGTTGCCATTGCCATCTATTTTTATTGCCCATGCATCATCACCATTATTTGTGGATAAATCATTATCAGAAGAATTAGTGAAGCCTACTAATACATAATAATTATCCTGCGTCTTAAAACCACCATTAAAATAATCGGTGTCAGACCCTCCGTAATTTTTTTTCCATTCTACATTTCCAAACTTATCTAGTTTTATTACAGTAGCATCGTTATCACCTCCCAAAAAGTTTCCAAAAAAGTTATTGTTTGGTATATCACCAAAAATCAATACTCCATCATCAGCTGTCTGAATAGCCCCTTTAGAATTTTCATCCAATTCACTACCAATTGCTGTATTTAAAATATCTGTTTCAAAAGTAAAATTTGTAGTCGAGATTCCATCAGATGTGTCTTTTACCACAATAGTACCTGTATAAACTTGATTAAATTCTAGATCTGACAATGTATAGGTTCTATCGGATTGGTTTTCTGAAATCGTAACTCCATCCAAACTTATTGTATAAGTAAGTTCACTATTTTCTGGATCTGTAGCTGTTGTCCATTCGATAACCACTTCATTTTTGATCACTTCTGATGTAATCGTTACCATAGAAGGGTTCTCATTGCCTGGCTCTTCATCTGGTATCATCACAACTGGTTCTTCTTCTACAAGAACTTGTTCATCATCTTTAGAACATGAATTCATTGTTAGGGCTACTAATAAGCATAGATATAATCTTCTAGTAATTTTCATAAGTTTTGTTTATTAGGTTAAGATTATTTTTGGAGACACTACATTTAACCATCTCAAGTGCAAATGACTGACATAGTTAATACTAACACAACAGTATCTATCTTTGAAAAATTTATATAATTAAATAATTAGATCATTTAGTAAGAAAGAAACTTCTAAATTAGTTTTAAAAAAGGTACTTCTATAACAAGGTAAAATTTTGTTCATTGCCTAAACGTTTATTAGGTTATAGATCAAAACTATGCTAAAGAAATGTTAATAGAAACGGGTAATTTTTGAAAGTAACGATTGAATTATTAAAAACTCTATATGAGTTATTGAAATAAAAAAGAAGAAATGGAACAGGCTAATTAATACCTCTAATTTTTAATTATTTTGACTTACAGATGCTCTAATTTTCTTAGAAGGGTAGTTTTTAAATCTTTACTTATATCCAAAGTTACCTCATTAGACAAAGTTACTTGTCCTCCTTTGCCTTGCACATACTTTTTAACCATATTAAGGTTAATTATATGTGATTTATGTATACGCATAAAACCATGTTGTTCGAGATATAATTGATATACTTTTAATGTTTTACTAGTAATTGTTGTTTTTCCATTTTCAAAATAAAAACGAGTATAATTAGCTTCACTTTTACAATATAAAATGGTATGCACATCAACAAGTTCAAACCCTTCTCTATTGACCAATTTTAGTTTCGAAGAAGTATTTAAGGAAACTTTCAAGTCATTTACAATACTCTTGATAGAATTTGTTGTTCTAGCGGATACTTTATTAACTGCCATAATTAATTCTTGAGTATCAATTGGTTTTAGTAAATAATCCAGTGCATTATTCTTTATAGCTTTGATAGCATATTGCTCATAAGCAGTTGTGAAAATAATGTTAAACTGTTTTTTTTGAACTTTTGGATTTGATAAAATATCAAACCCGGTACCTTTTTCAAGTTCTATGTCTAAAAAAACTATTTCCGGATTATGATCAACAATTACATTGACTGCCTCTTCTATAGTAGCCGCAATAGCAACAACATTAATATTTGGACAATTTTGTGTAAGCAAAGTTTCCAGAATTTCTCTTCCGTTTTGCTCATCATCAACTATAATTGCGCTTAACATGCTTTTTTATTTTTAAAAGTACTTGTGTTCCTTCTTCTTTATCCATTACCTTAAAATGTGACAAACCTTCTTGGTCATAAAAACTAATTCGATCTAAAGTTATCTGCATACCTAAAGATTCTTTATCGTATCTTCTAAGTAATCTACTTCGTTCTCTCCCTATTCCATTATCATCAATGGTGCAATATATAAACAAATCATCCTCTGTAAAATTAATAAGTAATAAAGCATTATTTTTATTCTCAAGAGGTAACAATCCATGTAAAATTGCATTTTCTACAAAAGGCTGAATGACCATAGATGGTATATGCAATTCTTGATTCATAGTTGCATCGATCTTAATTTGATAATCAAATTTATTTTTAAAACGAAGTTCTTCTAACTTAAGATATAAATTTAGAAACCGAATTTCGCTAGCTATTGTAACCGTAAGATTTCTAGAATTATTAAGTATATTTCTTACTAATTTACTAAAGTCACCAAGGTATTGATATGCATTTCGAGAGCTATTTTGAAGTATTAGATTCTGAATAGCATTTAGAGCGTTAAAAATAAAATGAGGATTCATTTGTGCTTTTAATGCATCTTGTTCTGCTTTAGCAATCATTAAATTTATCTCATAGTTCTTTGAAGCCTTTTTTAATCTTCTATCTAACAACACTTTATACAACAAAACAATAAACATGACTAATAAGAGAATAGAAACGATATAAAACCACCATTTTTTCCAAAATGGTTTTTCTATTTGTAAAGAAAACTCATTTATTATATTCTCATTATTTTTTAATTGAAAAGTATAGTTTCCAGGAGGAATATTTTTATACTGAACAGAATTACCTTTTATTTTATTCCAATGGTCATCAACACCTTTTAATAAAAAAGAGTAATTCAGTTGTTTAGATGTATAATTAAAGATTTTAAAGTCAAAAACAACTTCATTGTTTTTGTATGATAAAATACTGCTAGGGGATATAATCTCATTTTTTGATTTGGCAATTATTTCGGATCTAACAGTTTTATTTTTAATCTGAAAATTATCTAAATCAGACTTAATAAATCCGTTAGAAGTAGTCATCAATAATGTTTTATTAACAATAGCTGCCTTATTAATCACAAAATTGTTAGAAATGGTTGCATCCAAATTAACCAAACCTCTATCGGTTATATACTGTATTCCTTTCTTTGTTACTATATAACAATTACCACTATGAAAAAAAATATTATTAATCTGATTAGAGAGTAATCCTTTATTCTCGTCATAGTGGTATTTCAACAGATTGTTTTTATATATGTAAAGACCTTTTGAATTTGTAACAAGGTATAAGAAATTATTATGATACTCGATTGCAGAAACTCTATTTTTAGTTGCTTCGTTAGCAAATTTAAGCGTGTCTATTTCTTTATGATAATACCGTGTTAAGTAACTCTTTGAGCTTCCAAACAGTGTATCCTTAATAAGGTTTAAAGTATATGATCGCTCTTTATTTAAGAACAAAAAAGATGGTTTTTCACAAAGTTTTTTAAATGTAGTATCATCACCTATATTATTTTTATCTATTTGAACAGAAAACAATCCTTTGGATAATGCCATAAATATTGAATCATTTTTAATCACAAAAGCTTTCGAAGTAAAGTTTTTAAAGACTTCAGTAACACCTAAATAATCAACAACATAACTTTTATTATTTGAAGAGACATAAAAAGCATCTTTATATGCAATAATGTTTTTCGGGCTTTTAGAAATCTTATATTTTTTTATTTTTTTATGTGTATTTTTATCAAACAAACATAAAAAACCGTCTACATTACCCGATAAAATATAATTTTCTGAAACAGCAAAGTTTGTGAGGTAATTTAATGACTTATCAACATAATAAAAGTTATTATTGGTCATGTAAATTCCGTTTTTTGTAGAAAACCAATAATTTCCCTGATGATCTACTAAAAAACTAGTGACTGTTTTACCTGGTAACATGTGTCTAATTGGTCTATCAAAATCATCTTGATGATATTGATAGACTCCATTTCTAGTACAATAAAAGACATATTCCTTATGCGTGCTTATTGACAAAATGGTCTCGCCAATACTATATTTTACAAATTTATATTTGCTTGCTTTACTATAATAAAAGTAGTTATTAGCATTATTTCTTGTAAAATATATAATAGAGCAATTGTTTAAAACAGTTCCATTTCCAATCCTACTAAAAGTAGTATCTTTAACATAATTAATAGTCTTATAAGTATTATTTTGAGCAACACTATAATACTCATCCACACCATTAAGTATGTGCGTATCGTTGCTTTTTTGTATTGACATTACTCCTGCTATACCAGGGTGATGATATACTTTTTTATTTTCAAAATCTATAGCATATGATTCTTTAGAAGTACAAATCCATACATAACCTCTGTAGTCTTCAAAAACATTAGATATAAGTTTTGTAAAATGTATTTGTTTAAGAAGTGAATGATTTTCTGCATTATATATTTTATCATTATAATAAAAGCATGGTTTCCCATTGAAAGTATAAAACCAAATCCTACCTTTTTTATCTTCATAAAGAGATAGAATATCATAATCAGTTAAGCCATGTTTTGTAGAATAGTCTTTAAAAGTTATTCCATCATATTTACTTACTCCCGAAGAGGTTGCAAACCACAAATAGCCTTTTTTATCCTGAATAATTTTATAGGTATCATTACTAATCAACCCATTTTTTTCGCTAAAATTATCAAAAATATTTTCTTGGCCAGTACTATACAAAACAAAAAAAAAGAATATGTAATGTAGTATTTTCAAATATCAAGCTTCTAATTTTCTACTAAAGTCAGTAATTCGTATAACTGTAAAACATGTTATACCTTATATAAAGGTAAATAATATAATTAAAGTTATACTAATCCCCATACATCAAACATTTTGCTCTCCATAATAGGTGCAAATTATTTACTATTACAAAGCATAACAAATATACTATCTTATACCATACGTTTCTTTTTTAGTTTTTTTAAGTTTAAAAGTATTAAGCTAAATGAACTACCTCGAGGCAGAGCCATTGAGGTATCAAAATAAGGTTAGTTGATCTGAATGTATTTTTTATATTCCTTCTCCATTCCTTGATTTTTTTACATATTCCTTAATTACTTCCTTGTTCGAATATTGACCAGCTGTATTCGCATAAAATACACTAGTCCAAAACTTCCCACCCCAAAGTTTAGCCTTAATCTCTGGATACCTTTGAAATAGCTGTTTAGCTGTAATACTTTTTAACATCCTAATCATTTTCTTAACAGAATAACTCGAAACACTTTACAGCAAAAAATGAACATGATTTGACTCATAACCAATCTCTATATAATGAACCTCATAACGCTCTGAAATCTCCAAACAAATCTGTTTTAAACCCTCTCCAATATCTTTTGTAAGAACTGATTTTCCATGTTTCAAAGGAAAAACCAAATGATATTACAACAAAGTTTTATTATATCTTTTTAAAATATACTCATTCGTAATCCCAAAATACGATTTTTCAAAGCGTAATGAAAACCCAAGGTTTTCAAACTTTCTGAAAAACCTCGAAGCAGAATCTCGAGGAATTCTTTAGATTAACTCATCTTAAGTTTATAATTCAAGTCTATATATAAACCATTACTTATAAACAACTATACCTCCTGTTTTTTTTTATTTCGTGTGCCAATTTGGATTCTATTTTTGATGATCTATGCACAATTAATATCACTAATAAAGCTTCTGGAATCTGTATGATGTCGGCAATCAAAAATGCCTGAGACCCCTCTATTAATTGCTCTAATGTATCTTGTTTAAAAGCGTTTTTTAATACATATCGCCCCACAAAATTTGAAACAATAAAAAACCCCCACCATATTCCAATAACAACACTACTCTTTTCTATTTTATAAGTGTTGTCTGTTTTTTTTATATACCATTGTGTCTCCTTCCAAATTTCATTCATAATTTTAACAGGTCGAAATAGTACAATAATTGGGATAAACCAAGCCCATAAAGCCATTGATTCTTTATATTCTAAATAACTTATCCCTAATCTATGTAAGTTACCATATGCCCTTCTAAACCAATTAAGAAACACGATGACAGATACTATAAAAATTACCGTTTGCAACAACCCAATTATTTTTTGTCTCAAATCATTCGAATGCGCTTCGCCTTCATCTATAAAAAATTCTAATTGTGCTCTTTTAAGTAATTGTAACTCTAAATAACCAGAAACAATACCAATAATTGTACATACGATTAATACCCAAAACACAGAAAACAGTATTTTAACTCTTTTTGAGTTATCCCAAATCTCAATTGTATTTTTCTTTTCTCCCAATGCAATTCTTTTTCCTTTTTCCATTTTTTTATTTAGCCGTGATAATTGGTATTGCAATTCTTTATTACAACACCTATTTTCATTCTCTATTCAAAAATTCATATTTGGTATAAATACTACACCAACACACAGATTACCAAAGATTTAAGCTATCATCTTTGAAATCTATAATATGAGCTATGGGATTATAATTAAACAACAAAGTACAGTAAGACGTATGCAATGTTTTTGTTCATGATTAGAAATCATCAAACAATACATGAATACTTTATATAAGTTATAATTTTCTAAAAATATGTATTACAACTTGATTGTTGTTGTAGGGTAGGATTCGCTTTGAAGCGGTAGCGAATATAACAATTATTTTTTAAGATCTATATCTTTTGCAAGGAAAGTAATCTATTATCAATAGTATAAAAAAAACAACCCCCAGTGGTTAACTACTCCTCTGGGGGTCTAGGCCGAAGCAATAAAAAAATTAAACTAACTCAACTTACACTCAATTTAACATGCTAAGGCTTCTTTTATATATCGTTTTAGAAAATTATAATAACTTGGTGTCATACTAACTACAAACCATAAGCATACTGAGATACCATAGTTATTTACACTTATCTAAATTGGTTTCTATGAGTTAACTATATCGCTATAAATATAATGTAATACTATTACTAGTATTTCTTACTTAAGAATCTGTTCTAAATTATTTCCTATTATCTATTGAAATGTATTAGCTTAAAATTACAGTTATTAACACAAAGATTCCCTTTCTTACGTGTACTGCTAATATATTCAATTCTTTTGGGATAACAAGGCTATCTATACTATAAAATATGTTATACATCTATAAATATTATCTATTACCTATTTTGTTCAGGTTATAATTTTTAGATTAAAAAATACTTATTCACAGTTTAAAAACAATATGATAAAGTAGAGAACTTAATTTCCTTTTTAAAATTTTAATCCTTACTTTATAGTATTAATTTTTTCATAAGAAGCCATTACCCCTTTAATTACAGAAGAACTTAGCCCCTGATGCTCCATCTCATTTAATCCTTCTATAGTACATCCTTGCGGAGTGGTTACTTTATCGATCTCTTTTTCTGGATGTGTACCATTTTCTGATACTAATGTAGCGGCACCTATTGCTGTTTGAACTGCAATGATTTGTGCTTCATGTGGATGAAATCCCATTTGAATTCCTCCTTGTATCATTGCTCTTAAAAATCTTAAGAAAAATGCAATTCCACTTGCTCCTAACACCGTTGCTGCTTGCATTAGACGTTCTTCTATAACCAATGTTTCTCCAATGGTATTAAACATTTTTTGTACCACAAGAGCTTCTTTATTTACTTCTTTGTTAGCCGTAATACAAGTCATCGATAACTTTTTAGATGCTCCTGTATTTGGCATTACTCTAACTACTTTATTATCAGGAACAATCTCATTTATTTCTGAAATTGACACACCAGTAACTGTAGATATTAAGATTTGATCTTTATGAATTAACGGTTTAATTTCTTTTAAAACATTATCCAATTGTCTTGGTTGAACACAAAGAATTATCCATTGCACATCTTCTTTTATCGCACTGTCAATATCCTGAAATGTTGATACACCATATTGTTCTTCGACTTCTTTTAGATTTGTAACCGATTTATCAACTACTGTAATAGACTTAGCCATAAACAAATCACTATTTGCTAATCCAGATATTATTGATTTGCCGAGGTTACCCCCACCTATTATTATTATTTTATTCATCTTTATGTGTTTTATAGTATATGTTTTGTTAGCGTTGTAGACAACACTATTTTTTATAAGGTATTAGATAAAACAAAGAGTTGTACATACAGATAAACAACTTCTAGTTTTACACTACAATTTTATTTGTAATAACTTGGTTTTAATAAAATGGAAAAGAAACGGGGCGCACCCATTTCAAAGGAAGACTAGACCCCAGAGGGAAAGAAGAAACCGGGTACATAGAAAATAATATTCTTACGTACAATCAGAGGTTGTATGTGAGCTTTTCTAAAAATGGTATCCTTGGTATTCATGATAATAACTCTAAATCGTCGGCTGATTGCCCCTTTTGTTATCTATAAAGTACAATATTAAGTATTTTTTTTCTATCATCCATATCTAACACTAAAAAGTAAACTTTGTAACCAATATAACGCCCCTAGGGTCGGTTAATAATTATAGTTTAGAAATAATTCTTTCGTAAGATAATTTCTGATGGGTTATTTATATCAAAACAAAAAAGACGACCAAAAGGTCGTCTTTTTATTATATTATCTAATTTTAAGATGCGTTTAGTTACCCCCAAAGGTAAATAAAAGACCTAGGTTAATCGTAATATCACTTACAGAAGTTTCTCCTTCACCTTCACCAACTTTACCAGCACTTAAATAGGCTACATTCATATTAAGAACACCATATTTAAAACCTAAAGCAGGACGAAATGCAAAGTTAGAGGTACTTGTATCAACATTAGAACTAACATTCTCAAATTCTATAGATCCAATACTAGCTAGACCTAATCCTAAACTACCATAAGGTCTAAAACCTTCTTTTGTAAAGTAGTAACGACCATTTAACATGTAACTTCCTATAGCTACTGCCCCTACTGATGCTGTTGTTCCATTCACGTCTACATCTCCTCCTGCTAAAAATTCTCCCTGATACATTATGGAAACATCAATATCTTCGGTAACACCGTAACCTAATTCTAAGTGTGCGGCAAGCCCTCCGTCTGTAAAATCTGCTATATCTCCAGAAGGTAAAGCATAACCAAAACCTACACCAAGTTTAACTTGCGCGTTTGTAGCAGTTATTCCTAATAAAGCGACCGCTGCAAATAATAATAGTTTTTTCATAATTAATTCAGTTTTATCGTTTAACGGAGCGAATATATCGATAAAAAACAACAATTAACAAATATTTTGTTTATAAAATCATAAAAAAATATATAAACCACTGTAAATCAAATCAATAAAAACAAATATTGTAAACAAAAAATATCGACAAAAAGACTGTTTTTGCCGATATTATGTTCATAACTTGTTAATTTTCTGTTTATTTTAAACTAAAAACTGAAAAAGATCTGGTTTATCATTTAGATAATCACCAAAAAAATTAAGTTGTTTCATCCGTTCTATTAAGGGAGTAAGATCGCCCTTATCTTTCAATTCAATCCCTACTACAGCAGGTGCATTTTCTCGACTAGATTTTTTAGAATATTCGAAGTGTGTAATATCATCGTTAGGACCCAAAACTTCACCCACAAACTGTTTTAATGCTCCCGCTCTTTGCGGAAAACGAATGATAAAATAATGTTTTAATCCTGCATATAACAATGCCCTTTCCTTTATCTCGGCTGTTCTAGTGATATCATTATTACTTCCACTTATAAGGCATACTACATTTTTATCTTTTATTTCATCTTTATAATATTCTAACGCGGCTAAAGTAAGCGCTCCAGCAGGTTCTACTACGATTGCATCTCTATTATACAATTCTAAAATGGTTTGACAAACCAATCCTTCTGGTACAGTAATCATATCATCCAAATATGTATTACAAATATCAAAATTAAGCGTTCCCACTTTTTGTACTGCTGCACCATCAATAAACTTATCGATGTCTAAAATCTCTGTGTTTTTATTATTCTTTATAGAAGTATACATCGTTGGAGCTCCTTCGGGCTCCACCCCAATGATCTTTGTCTTAGGAGATAATGCTTTTATAGCAGCACACACCCCCGAAGCGAGTCCTCCTCCTCCTACTGGAACAAAAATATAATCAATCGGCACATCTACCTGTTTAAATATCTCAAGTCCGATTGTTCCTTGCCCCTCAATAATCTTAGGATCATCAAATGGATGTACAAATGTCTTTTTTTCTTCTTTACATACCTGCATTGCTGCTCTAGAGGCATCATCAAAAGTATCACCCTCAAGAATAATATTTACATACTTACCACCAAACATTTGAGTCTGGGCAATTTTCTGCTTTGGTGTTACAGAAGGCATAAATATAGTTCCTTCTATACCCAAATGGTTGCATGAAAACGCGACCCCCTGTGCATGATTACCTGCACTTGCACATACCACTCCATTTTTTAATTGTTCTGGAGATAATGAACTAATTTTATTAAAAGCTCCCCTGATTTTATACGAACGCACTCGTTGTAAGTCTTCTCGCTTAAGCAAAACATTTGCTGTATATCTTTGAGAATACCGAATACTGTTTGTTAAGGGTGTAACCATTGCCACATCCTTGATCGTGGAAACTGCTTTTTGAATATCTTCTAACTCAGGAAAATATTTGTTGGTTGCAGCACTCATATATTGTATGCCTTTTATTGTGAATCCAGATTATGTGCACTAGAAGATTACATTCTTGGTTTTATCTATAAGTAACTATAGTTACAATTGTGCTTATAAAACCAGAATAACAGGATTCTATTATTAAAATATGGGATGTATTTTTGGTAGGTGGGTATTATTTAATTACCCGGATACTAATTTAACATATCCGGGTAATTAAACTTTATTAGTTATACTATAGGTTTCATAGCTGTCATAGACGCTCTTAATCTAGCACCTACAGCTTCTATAGGATGATTTCTAAGTGCTGCGTTAACCTCAATTAACTTAGCATTATCAACACGATTATTAGCTGCAATCTGATCATAAGCTTTACCAATTACATCGGTATCTATGTTTTTCATGAAGTCAGTTAATAATGGTTTACATGCATGGTCAAATAAATAACAACCATATTCTGCAGTATCAGAAATTACTCTGTTCATTTCGAATAATTTTTTACGTGCGATTGTATTTGCAATAAGTGGTGTCTCGTGTAAAGACTCGTAGTATGCAGATTCTGCAATAATACCAGATTCTGTCATTGCTTCGAATGCCAATTCTACACCTGCTCTAACCATTGCTACCATTAATACTCCATTATCGTAAAACTCTTGCTCAGAGATCTCAACATCACCAGCTGGTGTTTTTTCGAATGCCGTTTCACCGGTAGCTGCTCTCCAAGAAAGCAAGTTTTTATCATCATTAGCCCAGTCTTCCATCATCGTTTTAGAAAAATGACCTGTCATAATATCATCCATATGCTTTTGGAACAATGGACGCATAATATCTTTTAATTCTTCTGATAATTCAAAAGCTTTAACTTTAGATACATTCGAAAGTCTATCCATCATATTAGTTATTCCACCATACTTCATTCCTTCTGTAATAGTTTCCCAACCATACTGAATCAGTTTTGAAGCATATCCAGCATCAATTCCTTTTTCGATCATTTTATCAAAACAAAGGATCGATCCTGTTTGTAACAGACCACAAAGAATCGTTTGTTCTCCCATAAGATCTGACTTTACTTCTGCAACAAAAGAAGATTCTAAAACTCCCGCTCTATGACCTCCTGTACCAGCTGCATAAGCTTTTGCTTGTGACAAGCCATGTCCTTTTGGATCGTTCTCTGGGTGCACAGCTATTAGTGTGGGTACACCAAAACCTCTTTTATACTCTTCACGTACTTCTGATCCTGGACATTTTGGAGCCACCATAATTACCGTAAGGTCTTTACGAATCTCCATTCCTTCTTCAACAATATTGAAACCATGAGAATACGATAAAGTCGCGCCTTCTTTCATCAATGGCATTACCGTTTTAACAACTTGTGTATGTTGCTTATCTGGTGTAAGGTTAATTACCAAGTCTGCATTAGGAATTAACTCGTCGTATGTCCCTACAGTAAAACCATTTTCGCTTGCATTCACAAACGATTGTCTTTTTTCTTTTACCGCTGCTTCTCTCAAGGCGTAAGAGATGTCTAAACCAGAATCTCTCATGTTTAACCCTTGGTTAAGACCTTGGGCTCCACATCCTACAATGGTTATTTTTTTTCCTTTTAACGCATCTACTCCATCCGAAAATTCAGATGCTTCCATGAATCTACACTTTCCTAATTGTGTTAATTGATCTCTTAATGATAGCGTATTAAAATAATTTGCCATTTCCTTCTTAAATTTGTTATTTTTCCGTTTTTTCGGAAATCAGGTTTAGTTTATTTTTAATTTATTTCTAGTTGTGTCCTAAAAGGCTACAAAGGTAATTAAACTCTTGATTATAGGTACAGAACTAATTTAAACTTTTTTCAATTCGCTATAAAAATGCCCTTTTTCGCCCAATTTTCATCTTTTTCTTACTTCGTAGCTCTACTATGAAGCGCAAAAAATATTTTAATTGACCAAAAAACCATCATTTTTCGCATGAATCAAAAAAGTTTAAACCAGTTCATATAAAAAGAGGTTTAATATTGTTATCCAACAGCTTCTTCAGAGAAATTCTCTAATACTTTTGAAATATTCATTTTTTCTTTGGTAACAGCAATTCTTCCAGAGCGTACAAACTGCATCAAACCATAAGGTTCTAAGCTATCATACAAAGCTTCTACTTCATTACGTCTACCAGTTTTTTCTAAAACAAAAAACTCTGGTGTAACTGTAACAATATTTGCATTGCTTTCTTTAATTACATTCTGAATTTGTCTGTTTTCAAATAACAGGTTGGATGCTACCTTAAACAATGCTGTTTCCTGATATATTGTTTCATCATCTTTATGATAAAAAGCTCTGATAACTTCTATCTGTTTTTCTATTTGGCCTATTATCTTTTTTACCTGTACTTCTGTAATATTTACCACAATAGTAAAACGGTACACGTCTTTAATTTCAGAAACTGATGCAGTAAAACTATCCAGATTAATATGACGTCTTAGAAATATTGCCGAAATTCTATTTAGCAATCCTATATTATTTTCGGTGTATACCGATATCGTATAATTTTCTTTTTCCATAATTAACTTAATCTTATATCTGAAACTGATGCTCCTGTAGGGATCATCGGGAAAACATTATTTTCTTTTTCAACACATACTTCTAAGAAATAAGGGCCGTCACAAGTTATCATTTCTTTTATTGCTCCCTCTAACTCTTCTCTTTTTGTAACTCTATTTGCCGGAATATGATATCCTTTGGCAATAGTTATAAAATCAGGATTGGTCATTTCTGTAGACGCATATCTTTTATCAAAGAATAATTGCTGCCATTGTCTTACCATTCCTAAAAACTCATTGTTTAAAACCACTATTTTTACGGCTGCTTTAGTCTGAAAAATGGTCCCTAATTCCTGAATAGTCATTTGGTATCCTCCATCACCAATAATAGCTACTACTTCTCTATCTGGAGCTCCCATTTTTGCTCCTATAGCAGCTGGTAATGCAAACCCCATCGTTCCTAATCCTCCCGAGGTAATATTACTTTTTGTGGTTGTAAACTCTGCATATCGACAAGCCATCATTTGGTGTTGCCCTACATCTGATACAATTACCGCATCACCATTAGTTTCTTCATTTATTCCTCTCATGACCTCTCCCATAGAAAGACCTTCTTTAGAGGGATACAATTCATCTTTTATAACCTTTTCATATTCTATCGCATCACAATCTTTAAATTGCTGAATCCATGAATCATAAGTAGCAGTTTCTACCAAAGGAAGTATTTGTGCCAATGTTTGCTTTACATCTCCCATAACAGCAACATCTGCCTTTACATTTTTATCTACTTCTGCCGGGTCAATTTCAAAATGAATCACTTTTGCTTGTTTTGCATAAGTTTCTAAATTACCCGTTACCCGATCATCAAAACGCATTCCTATTGCAATCAAAAGATCACATTCGTTGGTTAAAACATTTGGTCCATAATTACCATGCATTCCAACCATTCCCATATTAAGTGGGTGAGACGTTGGTAATGCAGAAAGACCAAGAATTGTCCATGTTGTAGGGATTCCTGATTTTTCTATTAGGTTTTTTAACTCTTCTTCTGCCTTTCCTAAAATAATTCCCTGACCAAAAACGATCATCGGTTTTTTAGCTTCATTAATCAACTTTGCAGCTTCTTTAAGGCTTTCTGGGTCTGTTTCGGGCACTGCTTTATAGCTTCGTACCCCATTACACTTTTTATAGTTAAAATCTAGTTCTCCAAACTGAGCGTCTTTGGTAATATCGATCAAAACAGGACCTGGTCTACCAGAACGAGCAATATAAAATGCTTTGGCCAATACCGCCGGTATATCTTCTGCTTTGGTTACCTGGTGATTCCATTTGGTAATCGGAGTAGAAATCCCAATAATATCGGTTTCCTGAAAAGCATCAGATCCTAACAAGTGTGAACCTACCTGTCCTGTAATACAGACCATAGGTGTCGAATCAATTTGTGCATCAGCAATTCCCGTCACAAAGTTTGTGGCTCCAGGCCCCGAAGTCGCAATAGCGACCCCCACCTTACCACTTGTTCTTGCATACCCTTGTGCTGCATGCGTTGCACCTTGTTCATGTCTGGTTAATACATGATGTAATTGATCCTGAAATTTATATAACTCATCATAGACCGGCATTATGGCTCCTCCTGGGTATCCATAAATCAAATCTACTCCTTCTGCTAATAGACTTCTAATTACTGCCTCTGCACCTGTCATACGTTGTGTTGACATTTTAGTTTCTTTTTTTTTGGTTTGCACTTGTGTTTCCATACACATTTTCTTTGTGTGTCCAGATTTGGTTTCTGCCTAATCTGGACATATTTATATCAAGATCAAATCAACTATTTGATATGGATATTATTTTGGTAACTCTATTTTTAGATTTTTATAAAACAGCTTTTTCGTATACAAATTGGAAGTTTAGAACTCATCGGTAACGCATCCTTGAGATGCAGATGATACCGTATTTGCATACTTATACAATACTCCTTTGTCAAATTTTAATGCAGGAGCTTTCCATTCACTTCTTCTTCTTTCTATTTCTTCACTATCTATATCTACAAGTATAGAATTGGTTTCAGCATCGATGGTTATCTGATCACCATCTTTTACCAATGCTATTACTCCTCCTTCTTGTGCTTCTGGAGTAATATGTCCAACTACAAAACCGTGTGTTCCTCCAGAGAATCGTCCATCTGTGATTAATGCTACATCTTTTCCTAACCCTGCCCCCATAATAGCTGCAGTTGGTTTTAGCATTTCTGGCATACCAGGTCCTCCTTTAGGTCCTTCGTAACGAATCACTACCACATCACCTTTTTCTACTTTACCATCTCTTATACCGTCATTAGCATCATACTCCCCTTCAAAGACTTTTGCTTTTCCTTGAAAACGCAACCCTTCTTTTCCGGTTATTTTTGCAACACAACCATCTTCTGCCAAATTACCAAACATAATTCTTAGGTGACCGGTTTGTTTAATAGGACTCTCTAATGGCTTAATTACATCCTGACCTTCTTTAAGATCTGGTACTTCTAATAGATTCTCTGCTAATGTTTTTCCGGTAACGGTTAAACAATCACCATGTAATAAACCTTTCTTTAAAAGATATTTTAGCACTGCCGGTATCCCTCCTACATCGTGCACATCTTCCATTAAATACTTTCCACTTGGTTTTAAATCTGCTAGGAACGGAGTTTCATCACTTATTCTTTGAAAATCTGCCAATGTAAACTCTACATCTGCAGCCCTTGCAATAGCTAAGAAATGTAGCACCGCATTGGTAGACCCTCCTAAAATAGTTACCAAACGAATTGCATTTTCTAATGATTTTTTGGTAACAATATCTTTAGGCTTAATATCTTTTTCTAAAAGTACTCGCATAGCACGACCTGCGGCGATACTTTCTTCTTCTTTATCTTTACTTTTTGCCGGATTCGAAGAGTTATATGGTAATGACATTCCTAAGGCCTCGATTGCTGATGCCATTGTATTTGCTGTATACATCCCTCCACATGCTCCTGCTCCCGGGCATGCTTTCTCGATAACACTCTTATATTCTTTCTCGGTAATGGTACCTGCTACTTTTTCTCCCCATGCTTCGAAAGCAGACACTACATCCAACTTTTTTCCTGCATGATGTCCAGAAGCAATCGTACCGCCATAAACCAATACAGCCGGACGATTAAGTCTAAGCATTGCCATTAGGGCTCCAGGCATATTTTTATCACATCCCACTACAGTCACCATCCCGTCATAAGACATCGCCTGCACTACAGTTTCCATAGAATCTGCTATTACATCTCTAGAAGGTAATGAAAAACGCATTCCGGGTGTACCCATAGAAATACCATCACTAACACCTATTGTATTAAAAATAAGTCCCACGACATCTTCTTCTAAGGTTCCTTTTTTAACCAATTTCGCCAAGTCATTAAGGTGCATATTACATGGGTTTCCTTCATAACCTGTACTAGCGATCCCGACTAATGGTTTATTAAAGTCTTCATCTGTTAAACCAATCGCATGTAGCATCGCTTGCGCTGCTGGTTGCGTATCGTCTTGTGTAACTTGTTTACTATATTTATTGATGCTCATTTTTTGAATACCAGTATTACGGATTATCTAAAATTTTAACTATTTTTTTGTGATATATGCATTAGATTAAACAAACCACAACATAAAATTATTTCGTTGCAACTAAACCTATAAACATTATTTAATACCCTTACAACATCCAATACCCTCAACAACACTATTAAACACTGAAAAACAACAACTTACACGTCAAATATTTACAATAACTATGTATTAAATTTTATTATTTTTCTTAATTATAGCTTCATTTTTACCTAAAAAATAATCCCTCTACATAGTAAAGGGATTATTAAATATTATGATATACATATAGCCCCTTATCAAGACGAAATAACGACTTCGATAATGACTACTCCTGTATGTATGTTTCTATTATTCATTTTACGGGATCAAATATAAAAAAAATATTCTATTACAAACATTAAATTTCGAATAAACTATTTTTTATACAATAAATCACCAGCCCCACCCGTGTTTTTACTTCAAATTTCCTAAACACCGACTCGCGATAATTCTCTATTGTCTTAGGACTCAAATTCATCTGACCAGCAATATCCTTATAAGTAAGCTCTGAACAGGCGTGTTTCATAAAAATCCGTTCTTTTTCTGTAAGCCCCTTTTCTTTACTTTTTGCGGCGTCAAACTCATCAGAATTTCGCATGGCGCTTTCCATTTTCCCATTCCAATAATACCCTTGCTCGATTACCATTTTCATTGCAAACTCAAAACTCTCTGGGTTTACATCTTTGAGCAAGTATCCTTTTGCTCCTCCTCTCAACATTTTTATGATGGTATTTTCATCATCCTCCATCGTTAATGCCAATACTTTTTGATTGGGTTTGTTTTCTTTAAGCCATTGCATGGTTTGTACTCCATCCATCACAGGCATTTTAACGTCTAACAATACCAAATCTGGTATTTTTCTTTTGTGCAGATAATATTGTGTGAGTTCTTTGCCGTTATTTAAGATTGCCAATACCTCATATCCTTCAAATTTTGAGATCAACACTTCTAACGATTGACCAAACAACAAGTGATCATCTACAATCACTATGGTCTTTTTTTTCATGGGGTTCTTTTATTTAATACTATTTTATTAATGTGCCTTACCAGCACATTTACAGAAATCAACAGTTTTGTTTTTACAATAACATACTTCGACAAGCTCAGCATAAACTTTGACAAGCTCAAGGTGATTACAATTTAGACACCAAAAAGCTATTCTCGATACAATTTTTCTTCATTTTATTACGAAAAATCACTACTATTGATGTGTATTTATAATACTTTGTTTTTCAAAGGTTTATATATTACTAAATTTCAACTAACTTCCTTTGATTTAGCTTTCTGTTCATTTTCTTTGCTCGCCCAAAGAAAACGAACCAAAAGAAAAGGCGCTTTTTTCAAGGTATTTTTCAATTTTATTGAAAACCAGATTCATTTTGCTAAAATCTTTCCAAGGCTTCAAGATTTTTTAACGCAAAACAAATCTTATACTGGTGAAAAAAGATGCTCAAAGCTCTGCTTTGCAACGTCAGTTTATTCACTTGATAAAATTTTTATTGGCCGTCTCGAACCGACGCTTTTTAAAACATACTTAATATTTATCAAACTTGGACTTATATAATATCACACCTATGCTTTCTGCGCTTTTATTTAATTTCACAAATGTATGAAATCAAATCATGAACTCATATTAAGTTATCCCTACAAAGGATATGACAAGGTAAGTTTTACCCCTTTACCAAGTGAAGACACACAATCTAAGGTTGCATTGACCAACGAGGCCCTGCTTTGCATATTGATAAGACCAGAATTTGCCTGTACCGATTTCATATCATACCCTACTCCATCATCTTCTAAAACAATATCTAGTGTATTAGAGCTATAGTTTAGCATTACATCTAGCTTAGACGCTTCTGCATGTTTGATGGTATTTGAGAAAAACTCCTGAATGATACGATATAGGATAATCTCGTCTTTGGGATCAATAAACACTTCATCTCCTTGTACAGTAAGTGAAGGAGTTAAAAAATTAAGTTTTTCGAAACGTTTTAGCTCTACTTTAATCGATTCTTGCAGACCGATATTCTGGATCACCTCATGATTTAAGGTTTTAGAAAGATTTCTGATTTCTTGTAGACTATCACCCACCAGTCCTCGTACATCCTGTAATGAATCTGATGCTTTATCCCCTAACGACGTCCCCATAATATTGATTTGCATGACTGCGGTAGATAGTAATTGCCCAATATTATCATGCAACTCCCAACTTACATTTTTAAGAGTTTGCTCCTGTATCTCTATTTTGGATTTAAAAATCTCATCTTCATAACGCTGCTCTGCTTTAAGTTTATCCAGCAAGAGTTTGTTTTTTCTACGCTGAAACGCCACAAAAAATACTATACCGAATATTATAAAAAAGAGAATAATAACGATAAAATAAATAATTAATAAGATTTGTTCTTTCGCAAGCATACTATAAAACCAATCGAATAGCAAGTATACATAAAAATATTGGCAGAACTTAACACATACTCTCTAATTTTAAAGAAATTACTATTTGGGTGCTTAGTATATTCAAAATAAATATCAATAGGTGTTATTACTAAATGAAAAACCAAAGCACCAATAGACACATAAAACGGGAGTAATTTGTAAAAAATCAACACCTTATCACTTTGCAACACTTCAAAAAAATAAAACAACACACTCAATAATAATATTAACGACCCTAATACATCAGTCAATGTAGACAGTTCATTAAAAAAAACACCAGAAACTATGAGATTTAAAATTGTAGAAATCATAAAGAAAACAACCAAAATCATCAAGATTTTTTTCAAAAACTGATTACTTAAATTAAATCTAAAATATGTAATATACAAACTATAACTTATAATAATTAAAATATTAAAAACCCAAGTATTATATCCAAATATTGTTCCTTCCAAAAAACACAACTGCTCAAAAGTATTTATAAAAAAAGGATACAAAGCCAAAATCTCAAAAAACACCGTTAACCATAATAAAACAACAAGATATTTCACAGAAACATCTTGCAGTTTATTTTTATAAAAATAAACTGCTCCAAGAATTGCAGCGCAAATTTCTAAGGGAAGAAAACTAGCTAAAGATACTTCTTCCATTTATCAAGAATGACCAGGTGCACCTTCTCCTCCACTACCACTACCACTACCCGCACCACTCGAACCTCTATTATAAGCAGATATCCCATCATTATCTGGTTGGCCGGGTGCACCCCCTCCTTTTCCTAGACTTCCTACAGGAGCCCCAGTAGGCTTAAAGAAGATCGTAGAATATCCTCTATCATCATTGCATTTACTCTTTGGATATGCTCCTAAATACACCCGTATCCCAGGGTTTAGAATTCCTTGTTTTTTGGATTCTCTTTTTACATATTTTAAATATTCTTGCAACTCCTCTACACTCCACCAAAAATCTTTGGCATCGTCATGCCCCAAACACGCTTTTAAATGTTTTCCTCTATGTTCACACCAATTATCATGTAATTCCCTGGCTTCTTCTATACTAATACACTTTTCTGGTTTTCTTTTCTTTTTTATTTTTTTATCCTTCTTTTTATCTTTCTTTTTTTGTAAATCTTTTCCCATGATTTTCGGTTTTTATACGTTAGCACCGCTAATATATTGAAAATACAGGCTTTTACACAAATACACACACCCTTTATACTTATTTTACAAAAAGAAGAAAATAAAGACACCCCTTACCAACACAAGCATGTAAAGAAAAACTCACTGATTATCAAAAATTTAACAAGGGTGTTTTTCCCCTTTTTTTACAGGGGAGAAACACCCTTCTTTCTTTTAGTCCGGTAATACAAGAAAACCCCAAGTAGCACTATCAAGCCAAATATCAACACCCAATACCATAATGTATTGCTTTGGAACGGAATTGGTGCCACATCCCTAATCAGATAAAACCCTCCCCAATAAAAAGGATCCAATCGGTTGATATCTGCAGTGTTAAGATATTGTAGCTTTGCTTGTTGCAATGCTCGAGACTTATTCATGCCCGTTTTTAGATTGGTATAAAAATATTTCATGAGCACAGGTGTTGTGCGGTCTGAAATTTCCCAACGACTTAACAATAAACTCTTGGTTCCTGCATACTGAAACGCATTACCCAGACTCATCACCCCCTCGCCTTTTGCTATCTTACCAGCACCCGTATTACAAGCACTTAATACAGTAAGTTCAGCAGGGATATTCATAGCAAACAACTCATGACTATATAAATAGTTATCTTCTACGGTATCCTTGGTTTTTGTAAACAACAGCTTTGAGTTTTCGGGGCGTTCGTTATCTATTTCTCCATGCAAAGCAAGATGAAGAATATTATATTGCTCTGCATTTTTCTTGAAATTAGCCTCTATAGCTTGTGCTCCAAAATAATATTGCCCGTCTATGATATTTGATATCTCTCTAATTTCTTTGCGCGTTCCTGGTAAATCTTCTTTTGCCGCTCTAAGCGTTGCCAACGATATTGCTTTGGTATCGAACAACTTTTCATCATCAGAAAAAGAAAAAGCCAAACACTCTTCTTGTTTATCTGCTAAGTGTTTGTTTTGAGAAACAGCGTACAACACATTTATAGAGTTGGCATATGAAATTTCATATTCTTTAAGCAAATACGAAAAATCCATAGGATTATTAGAAACATCTTTCTGAACACACAACAACTCAAAATTAAGCCCCCAGAGCATATCGTCGGGAACCATAATCAACCTATCTCCTGCTATATTATTTTCTACAGGTTTTAGCAACGTTTGATATAAACTATGCGACAACTCTTTAAACAAGGAAGTATTTTTATCTACAATTGCTTTTTTAAATTTTTCTAACTGAACGGTAAGTCCCTTTGTATTTATTTTCTCGATTTTTAACTGATCCTTAGAAATCATAAACACAAAAACAGCAGAAGTATCTGCTACAAAAAATTCTAGTATCGTTGTGTTTTCATCCAACCTATTTTGAATCTCTTGCACAGAAACAATGTTATTTTGATATTTTAGTTGGTGATATTTAGGATATTCTTTTTCTATAACTTGCACCAACGAATCTTCCCTTCTGTTAATTTCAAACAACTCACTTTCATAGCCAGCAATTTTAATACTATCTGAATTTTTCTCGGCACTTTCTGCCATAATTCTGGAAATATATTCTGCATGTTTGGATTTTAAATCCTGTTCTATAGCTACTATACGAGATGGCAATCCTACAAACTCTTTCGCATTTGACTCTGTTATCAGCTCTTTTAAAGTACTTGCCCTACTTTTTTCACTGTAATAAAATGCTTTTTCCAAATATTGTTGATTTTCACTTATCGTATACAATTGCATTTGCACCTCTATTGCTCCTGTATATATCTTCTTAACCTGCTCTGCAAAAGCCAGTTTATCTTTGTAAGCATGACGTTTTTCTCGAACAAAACCAATCAAATCATCTGCTGTTTGATATATTTTTTCCCTCTCGACCAGATTATCTACTAAAACATTTTCTTTTTCTGTATATCGTTCTTGCAACACCTTAGCCTTTCCATACAACGTAGCCAATAACACATGCTTATCTAAAAATTGGTTAAAATCAAAATCTCCTTTTTTATCTAAACCATTATTAGCTACAATGGCTTTTTCATAATACTCTACCGCCCTATCATAGTGTCGCATTTGCAAACACACATCTGCCAACTGATTATATGATTTTACTGTTCTGGGATGATGCGCCCCATTTGTTTTTAACCGAACCCTTAAACTTCTCTGTAAGCTTTTTAGTGCTTTATGATATTGTTTTTGCTCTACAAACACTTTAGCGATCGCATTATAGGTGTCACAAATATAATAACTCGTTTCCCCATACAATCGCTCTTGTATTTGCAACGCTTTTTGATAATACACCAAAGCTATATTATATTCTAGTAAAGCCATATAATACTCCCCAATATCATAATACGAAAAGGAAGTATCAGAATGTCCCTCTCCCAAATTCTTTATCCTTAACGCTAATGCTTTTTGATAATACATCAATGCTACATCATATTCTTTTTTCACCCTATACACATTTGCTATGTTATTATAGGTGCGACTTACTTCATTATGCCCTTCTTCAAAAAACAATAAATATATATCAACTGCTTTTTTAAAATATTGCAATGATAAATCGTATTCACCATCATAATAATAAATAGCCCCCATATCATTATAACTATACCCCAATATTTTATGACCTCTCGGAAATATATCTTTAAATAATTTTATACATTTTTTTTTATATTTTAGTGACAAATCATACTTTCCAAGCTTAAAATAGGATTTAGAAAAATCAAAATACAAGAAAGCAATTTTAGAATGTTTTTTATCAAATTTCTTATTCAAGATTTCCTGAGCCTTAAAAGAATTCTCTAATGCTAATTTACCATTACCATAATAACGATACACATACATCAAACTGCTATAACACCAAGCTACATTTGGATGATCTTCCCCAAACAGTGATTTAAAAATTAACATAGCCTTTTCAACAAAACTTAAAGCCTCTTCATGTTTATCAGAGCGATTAGATATCATTCCTAAATAACGATAGCAAAAAGCAGCTTTAGAACTTCTACCCCCAAAGACAAGAGTTCTTATTTCTAATGATTTTTTAAAAAACAACAACGCATTTTCATCATCACTTAAATCATAAAAATACTTTCCTAACGCATAGTAACTATCTGCCACTTTTTCATGCTTCCCTCCAAATACAGCCTTTCGAACCGATAAGCCTTTTTTTATGAAAAACAAAGCCTCCTCATATTGTGCCAATACATGATGCAAAACCCCAATTTCATGATACGAATCAGCTGTCCTATGATCATTTTTACCAAAAATAGCTTTTCGAATAGTTAATGCCTTTTGGTAATTTTCCATTGCTTTTTTAAATTGATCATTTTGTTTAAGTACACCTCCTATGCTCATATACGAGGTTGCTACAGGTGCTGTATGATCCCCAAATACACATAACCGAACCTCTAACCCTTTTTGTGCATACATCAGCGCCTGATCAAAATCATCTTTATACGCCTTTGCCAACTTATCATAACAATCAGCCATACGTTTTTGATGATCGATTGCTTCAAAACCCACAAGTGATTTTTTAAAATACACCACAGCACTATCAGGCTTATACCTTTTAAGCAGTAATTCTCTTTTTTTAAAATTCTGAGATGCTACAACGGTATCCTGTGTAGATGCCAGTCCTGTAAGACTAAACCATAAAAAAATAACGAATAGAAAAATAGATTGAATGTTGTAGTGGGGTTTTATACAAATCATTTTGATTGTGAAATACAGTTCTCGATAAAGATCGTAAAAAGTCACATTCTAATGTACTTTTAATAATAAAAATGAATGTCCGGAATTAATAATAAACTCATTATTGTCAACCTTGTTTCAGGTTCTTATTATAAGTTAGTACTTATGAATGTAATAAGATTCCGAAATAAATTCGGAATGACATTGAAAATAACATTATTACACAAAACGGATAATCATTTAATAAAATCCCCCCTATACTAAAACAACTATTTATCCCATAAAACCCTCACCCAACCCTCTCACACAAGAAGAGTGGGTTTTTAGCGATACTATACCAGAACCACATACACAAAACATCCATCCATACACGCATCGGCTCCCCCATAGTGTACTATGGCGTCTTCAAAGGAAGGGAGCTAGAAAATTTATTGAATATCTCTATTTGACAGGTATTAGCATTTCGGTACTAAAAAGCTATTCTCGATAGCTCTGCTGAGTTTATCGAAATGCAATTTTTCTACGTTTTACTACGAAAAATCACTACCATTAATGTATTTTACAACATTTTGTTTTCCAAAAACTTACATGTAATTAAATTTCATCTAACTTCCTTTGATTTAGCTTTCTGTTCGTTTTCTTTGCCCACCCAAAGGCTGCTCTGTAAAGAGTGCGCCAGCTGGCGCGTTGGAAACCAAAAGAAAAGGCGCTCCTCTGCATCACCTCGCCCACAGCTATCGCTATGTCGTAAGGTATTTTTCAGTTACACTGAAAACCAGATTTCTTTTGCTAAAATCTTTCCAAGGTTTCAAGATTTTTTAACGCAAAATAAATCTTATACTGGTGAAAAAAGATTTCAAAGCCCAGCTTTGGAACGTCAATACAACCACTGGATAAAATTTTATCGGATGTCTCGAATCGGCGTGTTTTGTAAATAGTCGTGTTTTAAGCCCTATAACCCCTTCCCTTGAGGACAATGGCGCGAAAGCGACAGGTGAGATGGTGCGCTGGAAAAGGGATGGGTGTTTCTTTAAAAACATCCTCCTCGATCCTCCTTCAAAGGAGGAAGTAGAGGTCATAAATAAAACAAATATCAGTTGAAACACTAGACAAAACCTATTAAAAAACACCTCAATTTGAAGGCTTTTGCAATCATATAAAGCTACACCCAGTATACATTAATCAAAACACTACCATTCAATCAATCTAAACCCACATTTACCCCCTCTTCTAATTTGAGCAATTTTATTGATAGCAGATTCTGCTAATTGCAAAACCCTAGGATACCCTCCTGTCGTTTGACAATCTCTCATTAACACAATCAAATCACCTGCCGGTGTTAACTGGACCGTTCCTGGTAAAACCGGAGCACTTAATATCGAAGAAGCATCATTAAAAACTTTCTCCTCTAACTGAATTGCCATCCTGTTCATTCTATTAGAAATCGTAAAACTTGAGCTAAAAATATTTAATTGATTTTCTTTTGATAATTGGTCAAATTCTACTCCTTTGTACACATCCAACTCAACTATACTTTTCTTATCTAAAGCCATCGAAATGGAAGCATATTTCGACTTGAAATTAACACCTTTTTTATATTCAATTTCATCTCCAACCTGCAACGAACTACTACCCGTTATTGGTTTAAAAAAAGATCTACTATTCATGATTACTTTTGTCAAAAATCCGCTTTTAATTCCTACATATCCATATACATTTTTCTTACATGATTTTATTTCCAAAACATCATCTTTAGTAAGCAATAAAGGAGTAAACATTTTTACAACAACACCATTTAAAAAAGCATCTACTTCGGCACCTGTTAACACTACCACTGTTTCCGTATCAAACTGTAAAGTCGGCCCTCTAAAAGTCCACTCTAAACATGCATCATTTTCATCATTACCTAACAGTAAGTTTGCTAATTGAAATGACCTTTGATCCATAGCTCCACTTTTAGGCACCCCATATTTTGCATACCCATAACGTCCTTTATCCTGAACAGAAGTTAAAAAACCGGTCTCTACTAATTTCATCTTTCCCATCATTCAAAAACAAATTCTGGTGTATACAAACCATGAAAAAACAATGAACTTATATCGTTATATTTTTTTTCTGATATCGACACAAATTGAATTCTATCACCAGGACTAACAAAACAACAATCCTCCTTATTTGGGTCAAAAAAATCCACTGGACATCTACCAATCACATGCCATCCACCGGGACTTTCTACAGGATAAATCCCTGTTTGATTTCCACCAATTGCTACGGCTCCTTTTTCAATTTTTGGAGATGGTGTAATTTTTCGATCACAAAACAATTTTTTATGCAAACCACCCAAATACAAAAAACCAGGTAAAAACCCCATAAAATAGACCGTATAAACAGAAGAAGTATGCAATGCAATTACCTCGTCAATAGACAAGTTTTTATCCTTCGTAAAAACATCTAAATCCATCGCAAGAGAAGAAGCATAACAAACCGGGATTTTCCACAACTTATTTTTGACCAGCACACCACCAAACTTCGCGTTACAAAGTGATTTTAAGCTCAAAACCTCACTATAGAAATCCTCTATAGTTGATGCATAATAAATTAATAACGAGTTATATGTAAACACTACTTCAACAATTAATTTACCATAAAACTTTTCTACTGATTTTTTAACAAGAAGTATCTTTCGAAGCGAATTTTCATCAATTTTCGGAGGCCATTCTATCAAAATTGACTTTTCTGAATATCTTTTATACTGTAATTCGATCTTCATATTCTTATTTTGTTCCCCCACTCAACTCCAAAAATTTCTCTTTCAGATATCTTAAAATTCGAACGCAATTTGGATGATCGCCATGTACACAAATCGTATCAAAAAAAACAGGGACTTCTACTCTATTTACAGACCATATTTTTTTTTCAGAAATCATTTTAAAAACATGCTCAAAAACTTTTTCTGGATCCATTAGAATTGCATTGTCTTTTTTTCGAGACACCAGCGTCCCATCATCATTATAATTACGATCTGCAAAAGCTTCTGATTTCACCTCAAAATCTTCGCCAGAAAGATACGCTATTTTTGAATTATTAAGTGTTATTATTTTTAAACTTTTATCGACATTATTTATTGACTCTAAAATAACCCATGCAATTTCTTCATTTTGTATAGCATCGTTATAAAGTGCTCCATGTGGTTTGATATGATGCAAACTTCCTCCTTCTTTTTCTGCACATATCTTTACCAATCCTATCTGTTCTGTAAGAGATGATATCAAATCCTGAGTCGACAACTTCATACTAACTCTTCCAAAATTTTCTGGATCGGGATACGATGGATGTGCACCTATCTTTACCCCATACTTCATAGCCAATCGTATTGTTTTCTGAACAGTTTGACGACTACCCGTATGACCACCACAAGCAATATTTGCCCAAGCAATATGCGGCATAATCTCTGCATCAAAACCTGCTCCTTCTCCAACATCTGAGTTTAGTATTATTTTTTCCAATTCTTACAATATTTACAAATATTACTTACAAATTTATGATTACATTCCAAACACTTCTAAGTCCTAAAAAACAAACTACCAATAACACAAGAATACCTAACAAGTTTTGCTGTCTTGAATTGGTATATTGACCTAGTATTTTTGATTGATTCATCACCCATAAAAGAAAGGTGGCAACCACAGGTAAAAGAAGTCCATTGGCTATCTGTGCAAATCGTATAATTTCTATTGATTTTATCCCTAAAGAAGAGAACACAACTCCTAGTAAAAGGATGATCATCCATACCGCTTTAAACTTTTTACTTTTTAGATTTCCTTTCCATCCCAGACATCCTTTTACAACATACGCAGCTGCCAAGGGCGCAGTAATTGCAGAGGTAATTCCTGCGGCAAACAACCCTATTGACAATACATATTTTGCAATCGAACCAAAAACAGGTTCTAAACCTTTTGCTAAATCTGCTGCACTATGTACCTCTGTTTGTTGCATAGCTGCTCCTGCTATCATAATTGCAATAGACACTATCCCTCCCAGCACTATTGCTACTACTGTATCTTTTCTTGCGGTTGGTAAATCTGTTGTTGATTTCCATTTTTCTCTTACTATAGATGCATGAAGAAACAGGTTGTAAGGAACTACGGTAGTGCCTATTAAGCCAACAATGGTAAGTAGTTTGTTTGTAGAAAAGTCCGGAACAACCCCTTTACCTAACTCCCATATATTAGGTTTTGTAACTATAGCCGTTGTAATAAACGCTAAACTCATTAGTAACACTAATCCTATTAAACTGCGTTCTATAAGCTTATAGTTGCCACTATAAAGCATTATAAAAGCAATCCCTCCTATTAATATACTAATATAGCTTTTGGAAATATGCTTATTCTCTGTAACAGCTTCTAACAACGTATTTACTCCAAGCACTCCGCCACTAATATTTCCCGCTTCATAAGCCGCATTTCCTATAGCAATAGCCGATAAAATCAGTACAATAAGTACATTTTTTATTGCCTTATTTTCGAATTGAGAAGTTAATACTTCACTCAATCCTTTTTGGGTAACTACTCCTAATCTGGCTGCCATTTCCTGAAGTATCACACAAGCAACAACAGATATTATCAGAGCCCATAATAAGGTATAACCAAATTTTACTCCTGCTAATGTACATACTGTTACTGTACCAGGGCCTATAAAAGCTGCTGTAACCCAGGTACCAGGCCCTATTGAAAAAAGCTTTTTCATTTATTTTGTATTTGTAGTAAGTGCATAAATTGCAAAGGATCCTAGCCAATGTCCTCCTTCATAGCTATCCCCTACCAAATTTGGTAAAGAGTATGTCACATGCTTATTGGCTACAAAAAATAAGTGTTGGTATTCTTCATATTGATTGGCCAGACCATACAACACCCATCCACGGCTAAAATTAAGTCCATCTAAATGCACTAACTTACCATCTTTCCTATCAGATACTTCTCCTACTTCTATTGCAAAATCAGAAGCGGTAAGAGATGGCATAAACTCAGAAACCCATTGTGTAAATTGAGTTTTATTTAAAACTCTTCTCATAATATCAATTTCTTCGAAACAAGGAGATAAAAAGTCATAACCACTGGGTTCCCAATCGATAGGGCAACCACGATCTTTATTATAAAATGCCACAGCTCGCGTTTCTATCATTTCTCTTAATTCCTGATGATTCATCGTTTTTGCATAATCCCAGGCAAAAGAAAGCCCAAAAGCAGTATTTGTATGCTCTCCGACTCTAATGGGGTATTTAAGTTTTGGTAAAAAATCGATGTATTTTTGAACAATCAAATCCGTAAGAGGCTGTAGGTTACTTTCTAGTTCTTTTGCCATTGGATCATCCCAAGTATGTAACTCTTCGGCAAGTTTTAACAACCACGCCCAACCATAGGTCCTTTCATAAGACTTATTATGTTTTCCTTTAAAGTATTGTACTTCTATGGCTATCTTTTCTTTTGTAATATTTTGCGAGAGTATACTTCTTGTTTTTTCCTTTTCCTTCAGGTTAGGAAACATTTTTAAAAGCTTTACTGCAGACCAATGACCATGTACCGATGAATGCCAATCAAAACAACCATAAAATGTCGGGTGTAATACACTTGGTTCTCCTATATCTTCTTTTTCTCCTAAGGTTTGTCCTAATTTGTTTGGATACTCTGTTTGCAAACATGCTAATGGTAATTCTAACAACTTGTTTGCACTCTCTTCTGTAAGATATAGTGGTTCTTGAATCGTTTCCTTAGGTTTTGCTATTGAAGAAGTTGATTCTGTCGCTTTTGGATTATTTGGAGTATGATTATTACAATTACAAAAGCATATACTTATCAATAAAAATACGGTTCGATGCATAAAATTCTATTTAGAGTTTTTCTAACACCTGGTTACTTAAGAAAGATGGTAACACAAGCAATAGACAAAAAATGTTTCTCTAAAATATTGTTTTATTGAAGGATATCTAACTGATTGTTAATAAGAAGGAAAAATAGTTTATAAATTGTCACTACCAACCCAAATTGTCACTCTTTTTTCTGCTATTAACTTAAAAGTTTTGTGTTGACCCTTCGATAAATTCAGGCTAACTAGTATTCCGACACTAAAAAAGCTATTCTCGATACAATTTTTCTTCATTTTACTTTGAAAAATCACTACCATTGACGTATTTTATAATGTTTTGTTTTTCATAGTTTTATGTGTTTGTAAGTTTCGACTAACTTTCTTTGATTTAACCTTCTGTTCATTTTCTTTGCTCGCCCAAAGAAAACGAACCAAAAGAAAAGGCACTTTTTTCAAGGTATTTTTCTGTTTCACAGAAAACCAGATTTGTTTTACTAAAATCTTTCCAAGGCTTCAAGATTTTTTAACGCAAAACAAATCTTATACTGGTGAAAAAAGATTTTCAAAGCCCTGCTTTGGAACGTCAGTATAAACACTGGATAAAATTTTTATCGGCTGTCTCAATTCGACGGCTTTTTATCATTTAGTAGTTATCCGAATTCGCGTTATTATAGTTAAATCTATATTATTTGTCATCTGAACTTGATTAAGCATCCCAGTTAACAGCCGTACAGCCTAGAGCGATGAGATCCCAAACTAGATTTGGCATGACATTATATACTGATTTAGCTATATTTAACTTAGCATTAATCCTACTTTATCATCTTTAATCCATAGAATTTAATTCCATACATTTTAAAAGAAATACAATTTACATCCCTCTAGTCGTCGCTTAATCTCACCTACAACTAACGTTGTGATGTATTCAAAAGGAAACTTGTTCCCCTTCATTTGAAGACAATTGTGCAAAAGCGACAAGCGAAATGATGCAAAGAAAAAGGATGGATGTTCTAAAAACTCTAAGATAATAAGGTAAGATAGTTTGATTTACACACAAAAAAAAACCTCAAAAAACATTTTTTGAGGGTGTGGAAAGATTGAATTGGTATCTATCTTTTATAATATAATTTCTTTTTTATAGAAATTTTTTATTGTAGTTGCCATTTCTTTGGGATGATCCTGAATAAAAAAATGTCCTCCTTCTATTAATTTATAAGAAAAGTCAGAAGAAGTAAAATTTTTCCAATTCTCTATTTTAGAATTCCTTTCTTCTTTGGTTCCCATTATAGCGTGAATTGATGTATTTATGACCATACCTTCTTCAGAAAAATGATCTTTCTCCAAAACTTCGAAATCTGCACGCATTATAGGGCTAAAAAACTCATATAAATCCTTATTTTGCAACACTTCTTCGGGAACCCCTCCTAACATTCTTAGCTCTTCTTTTAACTCTTCATCATTCATAAGATGTCGCTGCTTTTTTCCGTTTTCTCCTGATAGTCCATCTGCACCAGGCCCTGGATTACCTGATACGATTAATTGTAACGGAGCATCAGAAACATCCTCTAAGTGTTTTACAACACTAAGTCCTAGTGTAGCCCCCATGCTATGCCCATAAACAACATAGGGTTGTCGGTTTCTTTTATTTTTTATCTGGTTTACATAGTCCTGTATTACCAAATCTTTGGTTTTCAGTAATTCTTCTCCAAACCTTTTTCCTCTTCCGGGAAGCTCTATAGGATGAAATTCGTATTCACTACCTATATAACTTTTAAGAAAGTCAAAAGAATACCGGTTACCCCCTGCAAAATGTAGCAGAAAAAGCTGTGGTTTATATGTAGTTTTCATTGATAAATGTGTTTTTAGATTGTGAACTGGTTTAAACTTTTTTCAATTCGCTATAAAAATGCTCTTTTTCACTTAACTTTCATCTTTTTCTTACTTCGTAGCGCTGTTATGAAGTGTGAAAAATATTTCAATTGACCAAAAAATCATCATTTTTCGCATGAATCAAAAAAGTTTAAACTAGTTCTGTATTGATAAGTTCATCACTGTATAATTATATCGCCAGTGGAAATTCTGAAAAATAGTACTCTGGAAGCGTAGCCAGAATGTTCTGTCGTATCGAATTAATACGCACCAATATTTTATCTTTATTATTAACCTTAACGATCTCACATTCTAAGCCAGCCAGAACTCCTTTTCGAATTGTTTTAACCTCTCCCTCTTTTACAATTTCTGAATTGCTTTCTATATCAGATACATCCTCTGTGTTTACTAGGAATTTAATTCTTTTGATTTCCTCATCAGAAACAATAGCATATTCTTTTCCGAAACGAATATAGGAACATGATCCATTTATATCCATTGCTTTATGAAAATCTGATCTTGATTGAATTTTAGCAAAAACATAAGAAGGAAAGAGTGGTTTCATGATTACTTTTTTTCGATCACTCCATTCTCGTATTGTTTTTACCAAAGGGACAAAAGATTCTAGTCCGTTTTCGCTTAATAATGTTTCTACTTTTTTTTCATGATGGGACCTTACGTATAAAACGTACCACCCGGTTTTAAGAGATGTATTCATATTATAATTTTGATTGATGTGAATAATTATAAATGAAATATGTCTTTTACATACTGCACAGAGCATACTGCACAGAGCATATAGCACATTGAAGAATTAGCTATACATTAATACCCTACTATAAAAAATCATTAGGGTCTAGAAATATTCAAAAACTGATATGGTAGTAACAAATGTGTATTTATCAAAAACACACAAAGCATTGTCTTATAACTTTTTGTAACTGGACGCAAAATGCTAATGGATAATTCTGGTAAAAAGAAAAAATATTGATTAATTATTTTTTGACATGGCTCCGCCTACTACAATCCCATGTAGTTTCTATGCAGAAATATGAAATAATCGACTTTTGCACTATCAAAAGCCTAAAAGACATATAACAAAGCGTATTAAAAATAAATAACTACTAAAGTAGCTCCTTATATTTGATTACCTCACAAATATATTCAGAAGATTTGAAAAAAAGCATGTAATTAGTATGTTTTGAAATAATATTTCAAAACATACCTATAAATCAATAATTTACAAATTAAAATTTACTTTATTCGAAATTTATGACGCGCAAAATTGTTTATCATATACAACTCCTTCGGTACTTACTTTAAATTCATAATTTACAAAATTCCTAAAGCTTCCTTCTCCTTCTCCTCCAGAAAAGCCTCCTAAAGTAAATACAGCATCATTACCATTATATGGAGAAGTTAGATCAACGTCATTATACAAGATTAAACCGTTCTCTATTTGACCATTATAGTTAGTAATACTTATATAAACTAAATCATTAAAACCAGGAGAGGAAAAACAGCCACCATTAATAATCTGTATTGGAATACTACTTAGTTCATCACATAGTTTAATCCTAAATGGAATAATAGAATACCAATCTGTCCATTTACCGTTAGCACCTTTTACCATTATTTCTAAATCATAGAAGCCTTTTTCCTTAATGACTGGGGTAGATGGATTGATTATATCTATTATAAATTCATTCCACTGTTCTGCTGACTCTTCTATCCGTATTGGTATTTCACCTGACACTTCCCCTGAAATAAGCGCTTGTCTAGAAGCACTTTCTTCAGATATGACCCCTACTGGACGAAATGGTGCTGGTCCTATTCGAATATTCTTTTTTCTATATCTACCTTTTGCTTCAGTAATGGTTTGGTTTGCCTCTATTTTAAAATTTACTTTACAACTTAATTGCTCGTAAAAACTAACCAATGCTTTTTGTTGGCTTTCTATTTCTCCTTGATACAATGAAACAGTAGATATTCCTAATTGCTGAGATGTCAAAATCGTAGTATATGTCCCGTTTTTATGATCTATAGTTTCTCGTACCGATCCTAATGAAGCACCTATTCTAACAGATTCTCCGCCAAACGTCAACTTTTCTCCATCTTTACCGATTGCCTGAACTACAATTCTGGTTGAATTCCCTTTATTTATATTTACATTTTTTGGAATCACTGTGATAATCGAGTGATGTATATCGATCAAACCTGTACAAGATTGCCCCTTATCGCTAATTTTCCAATTAAACTGATTAATTAGTTTAGTTCTACCTTCTGCTGCTTTACAAAAAGTACTATCACCAGCATCGAATGGTACATTTTCTTTTAATGTTAATTTACTCCAACTTGTCAATAGTTTATCATAATTTTCCTGAGACAGCTTTGTTCCTGCAAATATTCTCCCCATGTTAGTCACATTACTTACGTTCCAACGATCAATTTCACCATTAAATGCAATGGTATTACTAAACAATTGGTACATACCCGTAACTTTAGCAACATTCCATCCATTTAAATTTCTATTAAATGCTATTGCTCGAGAAAACATACCATTCATATTGGTAACATTCTTTACATCCCAGCCACTAATATCTGAATTAAACACATTTGTATTTTCAAACATTCCATGCATTTTTTCCACTCCGCTTACATCCCAGTTACTAACATCTCCATTAAATTTTTTAGCGTCTCTAAACATTCTAGACATATCGACAACTGCAGTAACTACCCAATTATTAAGATTAACATTAAATTCTGAAGCATTTCTAAACATTTCAGACATATTAATTGCGTTATCTACTTTCCAATTGCCTATATCTACATTAAATGATCCTGTATTCCTAAACATTGCCTGCATATTCGTAACCTTAAGCGGAATCCAATCTCTAATATTTCCATTGAACAATGTAGCATTACTAAACATATAAGACATATCAGTAACATTACTAACATTCCAACTATTTAAATCTCTATTAAATGAGGAAGCATATTGAAACATATAGGACATATCGGTAACATTACTAACATTCCATCCATTAATATCTCCATGAAATAAAGAAGACTCGAACATATTTGACATATCTGTAACATTTACTACATCCCAGTTATTGATATCGGCACTAAACCTAGTCTCTGCAAACATTCTTTTCATACTTCTTACCAATGAAAGATCTGGGGAATCTAACGCATTCAATTTTAACTTTGTACAACCATGAAAAGCAGATTCCATTGATTCCCACTTTATACTTCCCCATTGTTCGACGCTTAGTATTTTATCCTTATCTCCTCTTCGGTTAAAATATATTCTAGGGAAAGTTCCACTTATTTTTATGGTATAGATACCAGGATTAACATAGATATGTCTTACAAAAAAATTACTTATTGTCTCATTGAAACCGTCTCCCCAATCAATATTAAAATTATAGTCACTCGACCCTGTAGGTATCGTAATAGACTCGTTAGCAGTAGTGGTTTGCCATGTTGATATAAAGTAATCTGTTTCTGCCATATCATATTTTTACATTATTGTTCTTTTTACAAAGAACACATTTGATTAAAGTTACTTTCCCAGTTTTAAGTAGCGCAAAACTGTTTATCATATACAACTCCTTTTGTATTTATTTTAAAACTATATGGAGAGATTCTATTACCTTCTCTAAGGCGAAAATCTCGATCTCCTCCATTATAGAGAATAGTCAAATTATTGTCACTATAAAAGATCTGCCCATTATCTATTTGAAAAGTATTACTCTGCAGGGGAACTATATAAACCGTTTGCCATCTAGCTATCTCAGTAAAACAACCTCCTACACCTATTTCTAAATCAATTCCGGGGTTTATTTTGTTATCACAACCAATAACAAACGGATCACAAACGAACCACTCTGTCCATGTCTGGTTTGCTCCTTGTACTCTTACTTCTAAATTATAATATCCCGGCGCATTTAATACCGGAGTGCTAGCAGCAGCTATATCATTGATGTCAAAAACCACCCAAGAAACAGATGAATCTCTTTGCGGTTTATATCTTCCTTCTGCTGCTATGACAGCTTGGTTAACCTGAATGGTAAAATCTACACTACAACCTAGAGCATTATAAAAACTAACCATTGTAAATTGAGGATTAGTAGCCCCATTTACCGTAAAGGTAAGTTTTGCAGAACCTGCTCTGTTGGATGTTAGCTCTGCTGTATAGGTTCCATCATTATTATCTACAGTACTAGTAATAGCACCTATCGATGTTAAAATTATAACTCTCTCTCCTCCCGTCGATAAATTTATTCCTTGGTCATCTTTTAATTGAACGGTAACTATTGATTTTGAAGTTCCGTTTGCTATTACATTTTTTGGATTTGCAGAAATAATACTTTTAGTACTATCAAAATTTGATACAGGACATATCTGTACATTTTTAAAATTACTAATACTACTTTGAAGCATAACATCTACATCAGGTATTATAACAGACTCTAAGAAGAAGTTGGTTAAAGATACTTGTCGATTTAAAACAACATCGACCGATACTAAACTGTTCTTATTTTCTGTAGAGATACATTCACTTTGAAATATTTGCTTTGTTTTTACAATTGCATTTTTTGTTACTCCTGTGTCTGAAGTAATATCCGCCATAAAAAACGTATTACCGTTATCTTCTATAATAGAATTATTTCTTAGTGCCCCGATATGAGCTTTTACATTTTGTGAGCTTTTACCCCATAGGTGGTTAAAACTACTATCAAATTTATGGATATTAAGGTTTTCTTGCTGAACTCTTGTATTCCAATAAATTCCATCATCAACATGATCAGCGTTTAACTCATAAAAACCATTAATGCTTTCAAATTTTTTAACAGATAATCGTATTGGTTGTGAAGAGTTAACAGGAAATTCCAACAAAAAATAGTGAAAAGTAATTAGGGATAACTTATACTTCAAAAGCACAATTAATTTGTCATTTCTTTGAGCTGTATCAATAGAAATGGGTCTTATTTCATTTAAAGGTAATGCTGTATCACTTAAATAATCATATCTTTCTATAGATTCTAAATGTTCATCTAATATTGCTATTGATAATATTCCATTGTTTGATGTAGCACGATTTAGTGGAGCTACAACTACAATAAGGTCATTATGTACCGATAGCCTCCCTGAAAATGACATGGTCCTACTTTTTAGAGTATTTCCGTTCTCATCAACTACAACGACCAATTCTTGTTCTTGAAATACATAGTTACCTCTTCCTGTTTTCTTTAAGCATGTATAACCAGAACCTGTTGTTTGATTTTTATAAGTCTTACTCCATAAAATATTTTCTTGATCATTTATTTTAAAAAGAAGTGTATGTTTTTCTCTTTGATCAGGACCAGAATAAGAAACTCCCTTTACAAGAAATTCGTTCTCATCTGTATCTATTATATTTGTAAGGGTAATTGTTGTAGTACTATCTCTTACATATGTATATTTAAAAACAGAAATAACATTTAAATCAATATCTGTTATAATAATTACTGGTTCGTTTACTTTAAGGTTTCTTGTAAAATATATCCTATCCTTAATTTTTCCTAAAAAAGATAAAGGATAGTCATTTTCATCTATATTAATTTTTTTTACTACCGATATGTCTGCCATAGCTTTACAATCTTTTAATCAACCTAAACACTATACCTATAAAGTTTACTTACAAACAAGTGTTGGAATTATTAATGGTGTTTTGATATTCCAATTAGTTCATTGCAGGAATAATGAAAACGACTAAAGGAACTTCTTTCAATGCCTTTAGAGCAATCATTTCACAACGTCATCTCTACTGTCAATCCCAATTGCTCCTCTCTCTCCTGCTCTGGCGACTGCTCTAATAATTGTTGGGTTATGCACCATACAACCTTGTACAAAATAATTATCTCCTGACTCTAATTGAAGTAACCCAACTTCTAAGGATTCTTTTATAGTTCTTTTGGATTCAATTTCTACCAATCTTCCATTTTTATCTATTAAAAAAGCTCCTGCCCTCAAGTCATCTGGTAACAGCCATGCTACTTCTTCTCTATTTCTACTAGCTAAAACAGGATGACTTGGTGTAATGGTTAACACCTCTCCATTTACCAATGTGATCTCACGATATTCATCTACTGTTTTCGTTGCAAAATCGACTACTTTACTTGTTCCTTTTACAGCATTTTCCATCAAATCATCCAAAAGCATAAGCTCCTTATTTCCTAAAGGTAATTGCGGATTAAAACTATAAACGGTTAACTCATCACCTACCAAAATATTTCTAAGTTTTTTGGATCTACCACTTGCCATTAAGATATTAGACTCCAGATCAAAGCAGCCGCCACCTCCAGTTCCAATACCAATATCAGGTCCATATTGAAACCATCTAATTGTTATCGATTCTTGATTGTCGTTAATAACATTAATTCCTCCATTTCTATCTTCTCCTATATTTTTAATAATAGAAATATTAATTTTTGCAGTACCTGTTCCTCTTAATGGATTAATTGTTAAAAAACTACTATCAAATTGAGCTATTTGCCATGGAACGCTTGAGTTTATAGTTACTTCTCTAGGCGTCCTATCAATATCGCTAAATTCTATTCGATTTGGACTAATACTAAAGGCCGCTATCATATCAAATTGGATCCCTTCGGTCCAAGCACTCCATACCCCAGTATTATCCTGAACACGAACCCTTAAATAATGTCGACCAGCCCTTGTCACACGAACAGAAATATCTTTGGTCGTTTCACTATAAGGTTTCCAAACTTCTTCTTCATAGCAAGTTTCCCACTGATATAACGCAATAGTACCATCTGGATCGGTTGACCCTTCTGCGGTAGCTCCTATAAACTGTCCTCCTTCAGGGGTGATTATAGCAGATGTTCTTTCTGGCGGTTTAAAACTTATTCTTGCTGTTGGTGCTTGGTTTGACAAACTTAGTACAAACTGAGCTGCTGCTGTCCATGCACTCCATGCCCCATCATTATCTTGAACACGTACTCTAAAGTAATGTGTCCCGATTCTTCTTAAAGTAACTCTAAGTATTTCTCTAGTATTACTATGAGATTGCCATGATTCATTTCCGAAACGTGTTTCCCATTGATATGCGGTAATTGTACCATCGGTATCTATCGAATTGCTTGCTTCTACAAGAACATCAATACTTCCTTCTGGAGGTATCGAACCCGAATCTGAGCCCCCAGACCAATGAACTCTAGAAATTCTTGCAACCGGAGCTTCATTAGGACATTCATCAATCGTAAAACGAGGGAATGAATACCAATCGGTCCACTCGTTATATATATCCATAATCCTAACCTGTAGATCATATACTCCCGCAATAGCAACCTCTGGTGTTCTCATATTATTTACATCAATGGTAAACTCTTTCCAAGTGGAAGATGTACTCAATTTATATCGTCCTCTGGCTTGCGTATATCGCTCATTTGCAACTATGGTAAATGGAATTGAACATGTCTGCCCTTGGCTATCTCTTGGGATACAACATTCTGGTCTTTCTCCATAATTTACGCTAGAAATCTCTAAACCGTTACAACAATCACCGTTGGTATAGGTGACAGAAATAATTTCTATATCTGGCAACAAACTTATCGGTATGGTTTGATATGCGCTACAACCGGTTTCCTTGTTTATAACTAATGCTTTAGCATTAATTTGCCGTTCGCTACCTAATTTAAACAGATATCGTTTGGTATAATTACCATTTCGATCTGGAATAATCTTCTCCCATTTTCCGTTTCCATAAAAATCAAACTCATATTCGTTTGCAGTGTCTAGCCCATGATAGGTTACGGTCACTGTTGTACCAACTTCATCGGGATACGTAATCGTAGTTGTAATATTTGTTTCTGGTAAACTTCGAACTATAATTTCATTTTCTACAGCTTCTTCATTTACAGTAAAAGTGATTATATCATCTAGATAAATATCAGGTACAAGAGATGGATTAAAATAACTTTGATTCCCTCTTAATTCTATAGCATTAATTTCTACCTCACCCACGAACGCTTTTACCTTTCCGTTAAACGGTTCTATAGTCATTTCGAAAGGTTCTCCATCTTGGCATATTTCTGTTACTGGTAATACTAAGCCTATATCAATTCTCTTATTACAGCATAAATAAGGTAATGTGAAATCTGCCATTACCATAGGATTTTGCTCAGATTCATAGATCATGATAAATGTCCCGCCGACATAAACTCCTGATTTATGCTCTAATCCAGAGTGTCTTTCTATGTAATCCTGATAGTATGCTTTTGACTGATCTTCATTTTTATCGAGTTCTGCCAAAGAAACGACCATCACATCAAAAGCTAGTTGATTATCAAATTTCAAATCATTAATTACTTGCAACGCTTCGGTATATGATTTTCCCTGATGTCCTTCTATACGATAAAACGAAGTATGATCTTGATTATAGGTTAATGGTTTTTGAACATGATTTCCAACAGTAACTAAACCCGAATTCTCAAAGTAACTCAGATTATTTTGTGGTATTCTATTTTTAGTTTTATCAAAATCCCAATAAGATCGTAATTCTCTATTTGCTTTATAATAAAATGGAATTGCCTTATCACTTAATCTAGTTCTTATATCCGAAGGTGTAATTTTAATAATTACTTCTTCTGAGTCAAAATTAGAAAAACGGCGTATTTGGTCATTAAACCTATTGATCAATAATTCTATTTGATCTAGAATATGCTGTTCATCTTCTATAGGAGAGTGGTAAAAACTATGTCTATAATTCAGTTTGTTATCTTGATCCAGATTACCCAGCATTATATGTTTTGGGAAAGCATTAAAGTTGGGGAAACAAACTGTGGTTAGTTTAGGAATCAGTGCTTTTATCTCATTATAAGTATCGATAAGATCCTTGATAAAAGTGTAGCAATATTGAAATCCGTAAGGTTCACTAGCTTTTAAAAAAGCTTCTGTTACGTTTAATATTGAAGTATCATCTAATGCATTTTCTTTTTTAAAAAAATCAGTAATGTGTTTAAAATTGTTTGTGATTTGTTGTTGAATACTCTGATCTCTAAAAATTGCCAAATACAATTTTCGAATGATTCCAATATTATCGGTATACTTACTTATTACAGGTCTTTTTAAAGCTATTTCTGTGAGCCTAGCATATAAATGACGTGGGTCTTTTTCTAAATAAATAGTATCAGAAGCTACAATATGATCAATCCCATCTTGGTTGGTCACTAACACCCGAAGATTAGTTACTTTTTCGATTCCGTGATTATCACAATCTACACCTTTACAAGGGCGTGCATCTTTTTCATAACTTTCTAAATATAAGATCAGATACTTATTTTCTATTATACTTGATTCATCTACTATAGCTCCATTTTTGGCTATTTTTGTTTTTGATGGAGTCGTTAATAATTCTGTCAATTCTATTTGCGATCCATCATCTTTATGAAATGGAGCATAGCGAACCTTATGATTGTCATAATCTTGATAATATTGGTAAGTTTCCTTAATTACTTCTATTATCTTTTGGTCTTTTTGCGGTTTTATTAAAGTCAATAAATCCCCGTCGGTAGTAACTCCCGAACCTTGAGATAATTCAACAGCAATTGCCTGGTTTGTTCGTCTATTTCTTATCACTGTAGGTTCTAAACCACAGGTAACTCCTACTCCGCTTAATAACACTCTGGATAACCTATCCTGATCTTCGAAAGAATCCAGAAATTCATTAAACTGTGTATGTTCTACATACTGTCCTTGTTCAAATTTTCTATATTGGGTGGTGATTTTTTCTAATTCCGTACTCATTGTCCTGTGTTTTTTATCTATCAGATACTTGACACGGCTGTCCAATGTAATGACAGCCGTTTTATATTCTACTTACCCTACATTATCTCAATTGATCATATCCCAGATCAATTAATGCCTCTACTATTTTCCCAAGGTAATACTCTGCTGTCTCTCCATCTTCAATACCATAGACAAAACTAATTTCTCTTCTATCTTTTAAATTATAACCTGAAGGATAACTAGAATGATTTCCTGATTCTACTGCTTTCACTAAATCTTGGAACATCTTAGCTTCACCTGATTGCATATTTGTACCATTAACTTGAAAAACAACACCTCTATAATAATTAGGATTTGAGGTTCCAAAATAATCTTCATCTACTAACCTTCTCCTAAAATTAGTAATATCATCTTCAAATTGAATTCTTCTAGGTGTAATAGAATTGCCTGTATGATACCCCTTTGTAGGATCAATTCCAGAATTTGCTTCATCCTGAAACACTAAGGCTATTACATTTCCTTCTGGAGGTGTTTGTTCTAATAGGTTTAACATTGCAAATGTTCTTTCAGTATAAGTTGTATTAGCTGGTTGCACACCTCCTCTTGTATCACTTCCCACAATGATAACCTCTACATTCTCGTTATAAAGTGCTAAATCTCCTCCATATAATGGTAATAATTTATCCTTTAATAAATTATCTCTCATTATTATTAACGGTTGAATGGTATCTAGCATAGAGCCAGAGTTATCGAAATAAATTCTAATTTTAGTATCTTTATTAATGACCAATTTCAAAGAAACTTCTAAATCAATAACCGTCATACAGCTATTTTCTCCTGCCCTAGTGTTCGTAATTCTAACTTCTGGTTTAAAAGTACCTTCTTCTCCCGGAATAAGTGCATAAGTATGTTGAACAATTCCATTAACAGGAGACGCTGTACTTTGGTTTCCGTCTCTAAAATCCCATTCAAAAGATAAATTACTTAACGATGGATTTGTTGTCGATGATACATTAAAAGTAACTGTAGCATTGTTATTATTATCATCATAAATTATTTCTCCTGCTTCAACCGTTACATTTGGAGCAGGGTATACCATAATTTCTGACTCAACACTTTCTTCGTTTATTTTGAAGGTTATTGGTTGTCCATAATATGTAGCAGGTACACGACCTGGGTCGAATAAATTTTGGTCCCCGTTCTTAATAATTGCATTCAATGCTACTGTACCTACATAGGCCTTAATTTCTCCATCTAGTGGAATAATTGCTAACGGAATTGGCTCTTCGTATGCACAAATTTTATCCGCCGGTATACTCAATAATACAGGATCTTTTTTGGTACAACATATATATGGTAATGTAAAATCTGCTACGACCAAAGATGTACCTCTTGTAGACACATAATAGACTAATACAAATGTTCCTCCCGGCTCAACACCCGCCTTATGCTCCAGACCAGCGTGTCGTTCCATAAACTTGCTAAGCAATTCTGTTTCGATTTCTTCTTCCTCTTCTTGTATAGGCGCAGGTACTCTAGTAATTGGTACCTGATTGCCTTCTACTCCTACTACAGATATAGGTACAGGTGCTCCTTCTGTACCTTCTCTTACGGGAACCGGAATTGCTTGTACATCTTCTTCACGGACTGGTATACCTCTCACGGGTTGTTCCGGCTGCCCTGGTTGTCCTATTCCTGGTTGTCCTATTCCTGGTTGTCCTATTCCTGGTTGTCCTATTCCTGGTTGTCCTATTCCTGGTTGTCCTCTTCTTACCTCTTCTTTTAAAGTTAGCAATTGTAATTGTTTATCTAGAATAGAAATATTGGTAAATGCTGCTTCTACATCACTTCGACTATCACTAGCTAACTCTTTAGAAATAATCGCCAGTCGATTTCTTAATTCGCTTACGGGTAGTGCCACGGATGGGGTACCGTCTCTACTTTCTTCATTTAAACCAATGGCAACCACTCTAAACGGAAGTCCATATTGGGTTTTAATACGGTCTATTTCTTGATATACCAACTCATAATCTTGTCCCAGATGTCCTTCAATTCTAAAGAAATCAAAATTTTCTAAACAAAAATGTAATGGCTTCTGGACAAACACATCACTTGATAAATACGTTTTGTCATGGCTTAAGTTATATAACTCTTTACCCGTACTTGTCTTTTCAAAATTCCATTTTTTTGCAAAATTACGATGTACGTCATAATAAAACGGAATTGCTCTATTACCCAACAATACACTATTTTGAGAAGGTGTCACTTTTATTTGTCTACTAAGCCCTTTTGTGAAACTAAAATTCACCTTTTCTTCAAATCTCTCCATAAGAAAGAGCAACTTCTTATAGTTCTCTCCTCCATCGGCTAAAATTGGTGACTTATAAAAATCATGCCTATAAATAACGTCATCCTCTATACGCAATGGATCTTCTACAGGACCTAACATGATATGCTTGGCAAAAGATTGTATGCTTGGATTGCATTGAAATTTGAGATGTAGAACTAAACTTTTTACTTCATTATAGGTATTTACCAAATCCTTTAGTAAATCATACCTATATTGAAAATCGTTAAGAGGTAGAGAGCCTCGAACAAGCGTATTTAGTCTACTTGGAAATATAGTACTTAAATTAGATGACAACCCAAAAACTGAAATAATATCTCTTATTCCTGTAATTAATCCATTTAAATCTGTAATTGCTATAGCTTGCTCAAATTTTGTTTTAAGTTCTTCTGGATTATCTATCTCTGGAGACAGAATTACTCTGGCAACTTCTATCTCTGGTAATCGAACATACAACGCTTCATAGCTTTCCTGAGCATTATAAATACTATCTCCCGCCACTTCTGCGATATAACCCGCTCCTCTTACATCAGTAAGTAATACTCTAAGGTTTGCTACCTGTTCTTCTCCTTGATTATCACAATCTATGCCTACACATGGTTTTTCTTCATTTTCATAATCCTCTAGATACAATAATGCGATTTTATCCCTTAAGCTTGCTGCTTTAATCTCTTTAAAATCACCTTTTTCTTCTTCATTTATCTCGTTAACATTGCGAATTTCCCATAAAAGTATATTTGGATCGAAATGAGGGTATTGTTGTTGATCTGTATAAATGCGATAGTGTGTATACTCCTTATCAGATATGTGTATATTTACTTCTTGCTCTCCTAATTCATTACTTTTTCCAATGGTTCTATCACGTAAAGTCAAAATATCTCCATCTGTAGTAACTCCTACCCCTTGTGTTATAGTTACAATCCCTGTTTGATTTTTTCCTTGTTCACCTCCTTCTCTTCTAACAGTTGTTTTGAACCCACAAGCCAATCCTACTCCACTTAGTCTGGTTCTTGACAAACGATCTTGATCTTCAAAAAAATCAATAAATTCGTTCAACTGATCGGCTGTTAACGCTTGGTTATCGTTAAACTTTCTATATTGTGTTGTTATCGTTGCTAATTTGTTGTTCATATTGATTTTTTTAAATATTCGACTGCCCTAAGATTATTTTACCATCTAAATCGTCACTATCCTCTTGACTACAATCCAATAGTCTACCTGGTGGATAAATATTATACAATTGGTCCATGCTTGTGATTAATTCCTTAATATCATCTAAATTGGGGTCTTTAGAAGTTCCCGTAGATTTATATTCGAGAAATGCTTTATACCTCTCTTCAAAATTTTCGAGATTGCTCTTTGCGGTTGCAGTATCACTTCCTCTATCTCCTACCCAGCAGATTTTAGCTAATACGTGGGCTGGTAATTCCTGTCGAATCACTTCTTCCGCATATTTCCTAAAATCCGGATCAGAAAAACGATAACTATATCCTGGTAAAACAATACTCACTCTATATGAATATGGATCGTAAGCATCTTCATCACAACCATCTTCGCAACCGGTAATAAATGTATTCGAATCTAATTCACTAGTTTGAATATCATTATCGGCTACCAAAAATGTATTACCTATTTGCATACATCCTATACCCAATGATTTGTTTTGAATTTTGACAGTAGGCTTCAATAATAAATTCTCTACCAAGAAAATTCCTTCTTCAGTAAAATCATGCTTTAGATAATATAGCAATTCTAATATGGCATTCTTTAAGGCTTCCTGGGTTTTAAAAGCAGGTTTATTGAAAGCAATCTCTTTTTGATCATCAAGGTTATTTACAATTATAAAATTATATTCTTCTGCACTAACTTTAGACAGTCTAATATTGCCCATAAATTGCCCATCTGAAATTGGCTTTTCAAAAATATTTTCTACATCTTCTGAATCAATTTGTATCGTATTAAAAACTGCTGTTTGCATAGTTGTAAATGCCACAAATTCTATTTGATATTCGATATTTGAATACAACCATTCTCTACCGTTATCATCTATAATTTTCCATGTATATCTCTCATCATCATTATTATCGATTACATTAATTTTTACAGGAGAATTAGATATATTTCTTCTTGTATAATCCTTAATCCCCAATAGTCGAGCAATTCTCTTTTGTACACCAGAAACATTATCGGTATCCCAAAGCCGTTCTTTAGGAGTTTCCCAATACGTATATCCTAATCCTCTGGATCTACTGATCTCTGTATAATCTTTCAAGAAGGATTCTTTGCTTCGCAATACGATCTCATCTACAGAGTTGCCATATAGTTCTTTCATGATAAACGTATACTCGCCGAATCGTTCTGCAAACCGACCAATAAGGTGGTCCAAAACCTGATTTCTTCTCTGAATGTTATTATCAATATCTTCAAATAACAATTTTGATAACACATCATCATTATTTATATACTTTCCACCTAGCAATTCATTTAACCCACTAACATCTTTTAAAGCTTGCGTAAAATAGGTTTGTTGTAAGCTACCGTTTACGCTTAGTACTTCCTTAACTTTTCCTAAATGTTTAAAATAACTGGCTAGGATTTTATCAAAAAACAGCAGATAACTTTTCAATTGTTTTGCCAAGGCTTCTCTTTCTGGAGTTGCTTTTGAAACAATACCAAAGCTACCTACTCCATAAGTATCAGGAAACTCATTAAGAATAGTTTCATATTTATCAATTTGATAATAACTACCTTCTGGAAACGTTAGCTCCATATTTGATTTTATATTCTCTCTTTCTAATGCCTCTTCTTCTTTTATTTCCTGAAGATATTTTTCTACCTTAGTTTGGTTAATATTAAGTGGCAATGTACCTTTACTATAGCTAAAAGCATGTGAATCACACAAAACTGGTTTTTTTCCTGGATCTAAACATAATACCCATGGGTCTGCTTCAGAAGATGTGTCACCACATCTATTCATAGAAATTTCTTTAATCTGCTTTACCCCATCAATTTGCATAATTTCACGAACGATATCAGATAAACGTATTTCTGTTTTAAGTTGGCTATTTCTAAGCTCTTCTGTATCAATAAAACCACAATCTAATAAGGGGCCTTCAAAAATTTGATCTGTGGTGTATCCCTTATCCAATAATTGTTCTAATGAATAAAAGTGAACTTCTGGAGCAAAATATTGTTCAATTGTATGCAATACTTGAGCGTGTATATATTCTTCATCTACATTACGTTCTACTTCTATACGTGCACAAACTGCTACGTCTTGATTACCAACCTCTTCTATCGTAACAAGATCTTCACATAGATTTCTATTGTCATGATAACGCCTTAATATTTCTGATTGGATATTGGCTAGATCGCATGTATCTAATTTTTCATCGGTATCTACCAATAATTTATATAAACCTTTTACATTAAAACTAGATGTTTTAGCGCCCAATTTTATTCTGTCAAAAGCAAGATCTCCTGTACGACAATCGGTATAAATTATTTCTGTATAAGGAACCAGCCAACAATTTTTTATCGGTCTATTAAGATTGATGCTCTCTCCTATATCAATAAATAGTTTTCTATAATCCAAATGTGTTAAAGGAGCAGAAGGCAATATATTTATAGCTTTTATGAATTGCTCATGTGCAGTTTTTTTATCCTCTGATGTCAAAATATCCTGCATATCCAAATTCATTCTCATGCCCAAATCTGTAATAGCGTAGCTCAGCACTTCTAGTGTTGTAATACCTGGGTCATGAGAATTATAATCGGTCCAAAGTTTGCTTCCTAATTGTTCTATATGTTTTACACCCTCACGTCTTAGAAAATCAAAATCCAAATCGTCTTTCGTCTCTACTTTTTTAGGAATACTAATATGTTTATTATCTGCCATTTACATCTATTTTGCTTATTCCTGTATTTATTTTTCCTGAGTTTATATCAGGACATACTTTTGTTGCTATGAATATTTGATGTTTTTTTGCTGAAACCAAAATTGATTTTGGATCTGCCTGGATAAGTGCTTGTTTCTGCTCATTCCTTTCCTTATTCTTTTCAACTATAGAAGTTTCCGGGATATCCTTATAAACTATTTTGAAAATTTTTAAACTTTCTATATAATCCACATATTCTAATTGTTCTAAATAATTAATCATCTGATATCGATTCATCGCTACATCAAAACTTATTTCTTCTGACGATTTAAAAGCCCATGGAGAGATAAACCTTTTAATATCTTCATCCAGTTGTTTGCTATAAAAATGGTCATCAAATTCTTTATAAAACTTAACAGAAATATCTACTTCAATTTCCTGATACTCTGGACTCATCACTATTGCTTCTACCTGCATTGTGTTTAAGTCATTTATAAAGCTGGATACTTTTCTTAGAGTATTTTGACTTACACGAGGTTGATAAATATCAAAGATGTTTTTATTATTGGTTCCTGGTACAACAATTACTGTTACGTAACCAGGGGCCATAAAAGAGGTTTCTGAGGTATGGTTTAAACATTTTACTTTAAAAATCTCTGGAAAGTTTTGTAGAATTAACTGCTCATAGTCCCATTGTGTAATGGCTCTATTTTTATGTCGTAATCGCTCGCTAATACGCCTGTAATATTCTAAGTCTGATTCTTCAGAAATACCATTAATAGTATTATAGGGTTGCTGTACCTTCTTTACTTTGGGTATTCGTGTTTGTAGTTTCTCTATAGTATTTGCAGGTAAGCCATCTTCTAAATGTGATAATTCATTTTCCTGATTTTCAAAATGAGCAACTACCGCTTGTGTATAGATGCCTTTTGTTTTACATACTGCATCATACGCTTTATTCATGGATGCTTTTAACCATACCAATCCCTCTGTTAGTCTTGTATTATTAGTATCTATATTTCTGGGAATTCCAAATCGAATGATTCCTGATTGCAAAAAGTTTTCTGTTTCATTGGTGATGATATCATCAGATAAATCTTTCCAGCGGTTACCAGACAATATATGCCATTGTACACCGTCAGTTTCTGTAAACGTTGCTCTCTCAGGATTTTCGCTTCCTTCTACATTTTGAACCAGCAATGAAACCTGCTGTCCTGGTAGTGCATTAATACCAATATACAGTTCTCCTGAATTGTTGTGAACAGGAACTATACTTGATAGTTTATTTTTCTCTTCATAAAACCCAAAAGCATCTTCTAAAAACAAACTTAAACGTTCGTTTTGTGTAGTATTATTTCTTACTTCGGATGCTGTATACCCTATTTCTATAGTTTCTATTAATGGCACATAAGCTTGAGTAGGTATTGGCGGGTTTGTATTACTTCCTGTAATTGTAAGTGTATAAAGTATTGGATAAATTTCTTGTAAAAACGATTGATTTAATGATAATCGAATGGCATCGGCACTACCTACATTATAATTTCCTGTAACAGAAAATGATGTCTCATAAGTATTATCATTTTGCCTGGTAAAAAGTCTTACTTTGTTATTTTTTAAATTCCATACTTCCCGATCTCTTAAAAACACTTTTGACGTAAAATAATTATCCCCAGTAACCACAGAATTACGTTTGCCTCCAGTGCCGTTATAATATGCTCTGGGAATAGCTTCTAACGTTTTAGCGATATAGGCATCATAATGTTTATTAAAAGAAACTTCTGGTGTATTTTTCCATTTTATTTTAACATTTATAGTATCCCAGTTTTTGGTAAATACTTCTTCACTTTTAATAATGAAATTTGATCCTACAATAGGTTGTGCGGTAAATGGATAAAATGGTTTTTTAGCATTGATGGTTCCATTATCATTTTCTAACATCAAATCGGTAAGTCCTGTTACACTTACGTTAATACCAACACTCTCTATTTCTTTTTCTGCTAACTTTTCATATAGTTCATAATTACGATCTCCTTTAATCAAAAATCGTAACATCGGATCTTTTGTAGTAAACCCTCCTGAAAGTTTATCAGTATATGGCATTATTGCAGAAAAATCGGCGGGAAAAACCAATGTAAATGTTAATCCATTTTTTTCGTTCTTAACGGATTGTATACTATTAACATCCTGCAACCACTCCTTTTCTCCGCTACATACTACCTCTATATTTTGTTTTATTTCATTTGCAGAAAAACTCTCTATAATTTTCTGATTCGAATTCCTACTTTTATATTTTATAATTACAGTAACAGTTCGAGTACCTTGTTGTAAGTTTAACAATGGAGAAGCAACTGCAAATCCTAGCACTGCATCTGGTAGTTCTTTATAAGGACTATTTGGTAAATTACTTTCTTGAGAGTTATATCCAAATGGCCACCAATATTGGGTATTTTCATTTAACTCTTCGCCTACTCCATCTAATGAATTGACAACAGGTGCTATTTTTAATTCTTCCGCATCATCGTCTTTAAGAAAACTTTTAATTGCCATCACCTGGGCCTGATTGGCAATAATATCTTCTGTTACTTTATATACCCGCTTTTTACCATTAGCATCTTTTTTTGCATCTAATAAAGTTCCTTCAGGAATTTTTTCTTCAACTGCTTTTTTTGCTAATTCGAAAATTACATAGGCTCGATCAGCCACCGCTTCTTTTTTCTCAATTTGTAAAATATCTTTGTAATAAAAATCAAGATGTCTTTTGGTTAAGTTATTGAAGCGCCCTTTAGAATACTCTAGAATTTTTAGAAAGGAAATAAACAGTACCAAATGAGGCGTTAACGTTCCTTCTTTTTCGAATTGGGCTAATTTAGCATGTATATTTTTATGTATCTTTTTATATGTAATTTCTTCTCTTCTCGGAATTTCTATTACATCGCCTTTTACTAAATCTAATCGCTCCTGTTTGATCGTTTCTTTTATACCAAAATGATCAAAAAAATCCTGCCAGTTGGCGGTTACTATTTCTGGGTTTTCTTTATCAAAATAGTTAAGGTGTTGAGCAAAATTAAACGCAAAAAGTAGCCAATCTGCAACATCGAGATCATTGAGTTGTAAATTTTCAGGATTCAACTCTTCTAAAAAACGCTGCGACTGTGTTTTTCCTTCTCTAAAGTGTAAAAACGTATCTGTATGCTTTGTCATATTTTTTTAGATTTCTGTTGCTTCTCCCTTGTAAAAAGGGTAAACAAGGTTACTTCTTGTATTGGTATTCCTTATTTGATAGTCGATTTGAATCAAAACCTCTCCTTCTAATTCATCTGTGTTATCCAGATTTATTTCTAAAATATCGATCCTTGGTTCGTGATATAAGATCGCTTTGGTGATGATATCTTTAATCTCTGTTTCTAAAGTCAAATCCAAAGGTTTAAAAAGTAATTCTTCTAGATTACATCCATATTTAGGGATCATTACCCGTTCACGCAGTCTTGTAGATAGTAGAATGATTAGACTATTTTTGATGTCATCATTACCCGTGGTCATTACCACTTCTTTTTGCGCTATATTAAACTCGGGAGGGAAACTCCATCCTCTACCCAAAAAGTCCTTATCTATTTTCACACGTTAATTTTTTATTAGTTAATCGACGACATCTTTCAAAAAATCAGATGGTACGTCTATACTTAATCTTACTTTTTAACCAATTTCTTTTGGTTTTCTACCCACCTATCAAAACAGTAGGTTCTCCTGCGGTGATCATTCCTCCATGCACTGTACTATCTCCCATTCTTGCCGCTGGTTTACCTCCTATCAATACGGTTCCTGAACCACCGACTATGGTATCTGGTGGTCCCGTACAAACGGCCATATCTCCCATTCTTGCTGCCGGTAACCCTCCTATTAAAACGGTAGGTTCTCCTGCTGGAAGTATTGGCCCTCCTACATGAGGAACAGTTCCTGTTACCATTGGACAGGTATGCATATCTGTTATTCTTGCTGCCGGTTTCATTTCGTATGGTTTTAATTTATTTGTACCTGTGATCCTTTTATCACCGTAATTGCACCCGAAGAGACTTCTGATCCCGAACCACCTTCTGCTTTTAATTGTGCATTGGCCTTGATATTTACATTGGTTCCTTCCATATTTAAATCACCTGATGCTTTGATCGTGATGTCTCCCGCACTTTCTATGGTAATTCCTGAGTCATTGAATGTCATTATGTTCGAATGCTCATCTTCTAATTGTAGAATTCCGGCATCTTCATCTAGCGTTACCTTTTTTCCTGCAGGTGTTTCCAAAACATATGAGATTTTATCATCGTTAAACAACATTTTCATCTCACTGCGTGTCACAAATCCTTTTTCGTGATTATCATCTGCTGCGGTAATAGGAGCTGGTTTTGCACTACTGTGCAACATTCCTAAAACTACGGCATCATTAGGATCATCATTAATAAACCCTATAATAACTTCATCTTCAATTTCTGGTCTAAAAAAAGAACCTCTATTTTCTCCTGCATCTAATGTTGCTACGCGTGCCCAAATCCCCTCTTCCTCATTATTTACAATAGGAATTTGTACCAGAATTCGATCTTCACCATCTGGATCAGATTCTAACTGTGTTACTATTCCTATATGCAATCCATTAATTGCCGGTATAATTCCTGAACCTGGCATTTCGTTTACATCATAGGTCTCTGAGAACCATTTTGGCGACAATCCAAATTGTGCGTCTACTAGCCAATTTCCATCGGCTAACTCATGACGAACACCGCTCACATAAACCTTACCATTAAATCGATTACCTACACCTTCTAACGTAAGGCATGTACCAGGTTTTACCCCAGCAATTCCTTGAAATTTTACACGTCCTCTGGTCTTGGCTAACTGTTGGTACAAAGCTTTGGCATCGCTCCAATCCTGTAACTCATCCTGAGTCAAGTTTCCTCCATGCTTTTGCTCCAAGTTTTCGATATTAAAAACCTCTGATAAGTCGTTAGAAGATAAATCTCCATTAAGAGAAACTCCGGGGTCTTGTGCTTCTGCTTCGATTAATTCCTGATCTGTCGGATTCCATGATGAAGAAATAATTGTAGAAAACTGATCTCTTGCATCTATCTCTCCATCAAATTCATGAATAGAAGATCCAAAAGTTATCGTTTCTACGGCTGCACTGCTTACATCGGGTTTCTCTATTTTGATCTCTCCATCGTCTACAAAACACAACTTGCCATTTGCCTGTGCTCTTGTTAGCATAAAATCCCAATCAGAAGCTCTGTATTGTACTAATTCTTTATGTACTGTATTGGTAGTTTCTACTGTACCCGAAAAACCATTATTCGATAATAAAGTATCGATCACATCACTATCGCTACTTTCATAAAAAAATGCGCTTTTTCGTCCTAAAGACATTTTTACAACCTCATCTCTACATTCTACAGTAAGATAAGATCGATTATTACGTATTTTAATACTATGCTTGATAATAACTCCTTTAAAAATGGTTTCTTCATCAGAATAATACCCAGAAGTAACTTCAATTTGTTTCCCAGGAATTAGTAAATCTTCATTACTGAGTTCAAAATCTTGTTTAGCTACATCACCGTCTACAAGAATGATTTGTGCATAAGGAATTCGATTAATTTCTTTTTCGACTACGATATTTTTAACACCATACTTACCTGGTAATTCTGATCCATCAATGATAACTTTAAACGTTACTAATCCTGTTCCTCTACCCGTTTGTATTTGTCCACTATTATTCATACTTAGGATACTTTTTCTATGGGTGGAAAAATTAATTTTTGCCCTGGTTTTAGTCTCCTAAAATTGATCAGATTATTGGCTTTCGCTACCTCCAAATAATACTTTGGATCTCCATAAATACGCTCTGCCATTAGTGGCAATGTATCACCATCTTTAACAATTCTAACATGTGTAAGATCAGGAGAACTTATTTTAGTTAACCCTTTTTTAAGGTTATCATCGATGGCACCTTTAAACGTTGCTTTAGCAATAGCTCTCAATGGTTCTCCGCTAGGTTTAAAAAGGTTAAAATCGATGGTCATCTCAGACAATACACCTTGAAAAATTAAGGAACCCCATAAAATTTTTAAATGATAAGGTTTATGTATATCACCTTCATAATTAAAAATTACATGTTTAAAATGTTCTATTTGATCAACTACACTTGTATTTGAGGTAGATTTCTTCGTTATGGTATCCACTATTTTTAACCCTTTGTCATGGCCTTCTAAAATACCTGTACCATCAAAAATAAAATCTAGTTTCAAATCGGGTGATCTAGACACTCTGTACCTAGGGTTACCATGACTTTCACCCTCTGCCTGATCGGTATTATGTTCTACAGAATACTTTACACTATACTTTTCTGGATTGGCTAAAACCGAAAACTCCTTTGGGTCAGACACTTTTTTTCCTTCGTCAAAAGTTTCATCTTCGTAAGGAATAATTTTCATTTTTTCTACCTTACCCAAATTCTTAAATAAACCCATTATCTTTCTTTTTTACGAGATTCTATATGCATAATTTGTTCTACCTGATTTCTTACTAATGTATTGGCTTGCTTTTTATCTAATGAAGCGTCTTGATTAGTAGTAGATTCCTTTTCATCTACATTGATTTTAATATGTAGCTCTTTTATTTCTATGGGCATATTTTTCTATTTTGTTATGGTATCGAGATAAGCTTTTATAATTTATCGCTATACCTATATCTTTGGTATTGTTGGTATCGTAAAATACTGGTATTTTAACTCTACCGTTTCTATAGCCAGTTTGTTTTCTTCTGCATGAAACTCTGATATTTCCCATTTTACCGGGTAAGCACCTACTACATTCCACACCATGAATGGAGCACTAGACCCTACACCCCCGTTAAGAGTGATGATCAAATCCCTCGTTTCGAAATTAAAATTCTCCATGGCTTCTCTACACCATGATATCAATCCTGAGCTTTGTATCATTCCTCGTTTTAATATTAGGTTGGGGTACTTTGCTCTGGTTGGTAGCTGATGTTTAAACCTGTTTTCTCCACCTTCGGCATACTCTTCAGTTTCAATCTCGGTCGAGAGTCCCGACACGGATTGAAACTGGGAGTCTATCCCCTCTAGCGTAGAAACACCATTAACAATAAAGGAGAAACTGGTAGGAGGATATATAATAGCCATGTATTAACTGTTTTCTATGATTAGTCCTTCGTGAGCTATTTCTAATGATTCTATAGCCACCTCATTTCCTTCTGCTTTTAGATCTGTAGATTGTAGCTTCATAGGAAATGCTTTATTCACTTTCCAGGTAATTGCCGGGTTTCCTTCTTCATCCAATAATGAAATGGTAATCGTTCTGCGCTCTACGTTATTAAGCTGGATGGTTTGTAACCATTGAAAGTATTCGTTATCACCTTTAAAGGATCCTCTTTTTAGCGTGATATTGCTAAATTTCTTCATCCCAGGCATTTTGATTTTACTAAACTCTGGACTGTTACTTATACGGTGCTCTATAACTTCTACTTCTACATCGAGACCACTTACTTCGTGAAAACCTATTTGAGTTCCACCCCAATCTACCTGGAAATAAAATTTAGATAATGGATATTCTTGCATAATTTTGTTTTTTTAACGTTTATGATTCTTGTAATTTGTGAGAAAATCGCAATACAATAAATTCTGCAGGTCTCACTGCCGCCATACCGATTTCTACGATCATTCTACCATTTAGTACATCTACTGCGGTCATAGTTTCGTTTAACCCCACACGAACATAGTAAGCATCTTCTGCTTTAGCACCTGCCAAGGCACCTGCTTTCCATTGCTGATTTAAGAAGTTTTCGATCATAGCTCGTACGCGAATCCATGTATTGGCATCATTCGATTCGAACACAAATCGTTCTGACGCTTTTTTCACAGATTCTTCTACCATATTAAAGAATCGTCTTACAGGTACATATCGCCACTCATTACTGTTACCATCAAGTGTTCTTGCTCCCCAAACTAAGGTTCCTTTACCTGTAAAACTTCTAATTGCATTGATAGACTTTCCTGCATCTTCATCTACATTTAATCCATCTTGTTCTACTTTGGTGATCTTTACCGTTGGACCAATTACATAACTTAACCCTAAGTTTGCCGGAGCTTTCCATACACCACTAGTGCTGTCTACTTTTGCATACACTCCTGCAATGGCACCTGATGGAGGTAATACTACTGGTATTGAAGAAATTTCAGCTTTTACAGCATTGTAATCTGTAGAGTTGGTAGTTTTTAATGTATCTAGTTTTACAGCTGGATCGCTATCAATTACTACATCGATGGTAGTTTCATCATAGGCATAACTCAACACCGTATTTAAGTTAGGATAATAAGCTGCTCCATATTTTAGGTTAGAAGACAATGGAAGATTATCTCTTAAATCTGAAGCACTACTGGTATCGATAATTACAAAACGATCTTGTAATCTTTCTGCTTGAGTTAATGCATCAGAATATACTTTAAGATAAGCTTTATCAGCTGCTAACCCCGATGCTTCCGGAATCACCAATAAGGTAGGTTCATCTTCTTTCTCCAATTTTGCCATTGCTGTTGTTAAATCACCATCGCTTGGAGTATTAGAATAATCTCCTGCAGAAACTATATAGCAAGGTCCTCCTCCATTTGCAAAATACATCTGTAAGGTATAATACATAATATTAGGACTTACACTGGTATGTGTAATCTCTACTTTTCCTTCGGTAATGGTTGCAGAAATACCCGTTTCTGGATTTGCTCCTCCAAAAATGGTTTCATACTCTAACAAAGAAGTGATTCTAACAGGTTCTGTTTCGGTAGCTATTGCTGTATATCCTATGAAAGCAGGAATAGCTGTTTCTACTTGCGCTACAGAAGGAGGAAACTTTGAAATTTCCTCTATATAAGCACCAGGTGTTTTATAATTCATAAGTTTAAAATTTATTTGTATTCGATATTTTAATTATTCTCTATAGTCAAGCCTTCGTGCGCTATTTCTATAGATTCTATAGCGACCTCATTTCCTTCTGCTTTTAGGTCGGTGGACATTACTTTGATAGGAAAAGCGTTGTTTACTTTCCAAACAATAGTAGGTTGTCCTTCTTCATCCAATAGCGAAATGGTAATTGTTCTTCTCTCTACTGTATTAAGTTGTATGGTTTGTAACCATTCAAAATATTCATTATCGCCTTTAAAAGATCCTCGTTTCAAAGTGATATTGCTATACTTCTTCATACCAGGCATCTTTATCTTACTAAACTCTGGGCTGGATCCTTGTCTATATTCTATGGTTTCTACTTCGATATCTAAACCAGATACTTCATGAAATCCTATCTGAGTACCTCCCCAATCCACCTGGAAGTAAAACTTTGTTAACGGGTATTCGTTCATAATTTAATTGTTTATGATTCTTGTAATTTATGCGAGAATTGTAGTATAATAAACTCTGCCGGGCGTACTGCCGCCATTCCTATTTCTACATTCATTCTCCCTTCTAAAATATCTTGTGCAGACATGGTTTCGTTTAACCCAACACTTACGTAATAGGCTTCTTTTGGTGTTGCTCCTGCCAATGCACCGGCTCGCCATTGTTGGTTTAAGAAATTTTCGATCATGGTTTTTACCTTTATCCAGGTTTTAGCATCATTTGCTTCAAAAACAAACTGATCTACGGCTTTCTTCACAGATTCCTCTACCATGTTAAAAAATCGTCTTACAGAAACATAGCGCCATTCATTACTATTACCATCTAATGTTCTGGCTCCCCATACAAGTATCCCTTTACCCGTAAAATTGCGTATAACATTGATTGATTTACCCGCTTTGGTATCTACATTAAGATCATGCTGATCGTTATGGGTTACTTTTTCTGTTAAAGAAGATACATACGATAGTCCTGTATTGGCAGGAGCTTTCCATACCCCACGAGTACTATCTATTCTGGCATATACCCCTGCAATAGCAGCTGATGGTGGTAACACCACAGACATAGCTTGTATTTGTCTTTGGATAGAGGCATAGGCCGTTGGATGATTTAATTTTAGTACCCCAAAAGTGATTCCATAATATGCTCCAACCGCTTCTTTTTGTGCCCCTAGTGCTTTTAAAAAATCCTTAATAGACTTCTTAAATTGAGAAGCGCTGCTTACATCCAAATCACTGGGGACTGGGGTATCCAGATTTAATGTGGCATTAATAGAGTCTATAATAGCCTGAACATCTGCTTCTTTTCCTTGCGCATCAGTGGCATTAGAAATGTCGTTATCTTCCTTTGACAATTCAGTTAACTCATCTATCTCATCAGAAAAATCATGTCCTAATGTACCTATATGTTTAATCATTACATCTTCTCCATAATTATAGCTTAAAACAGTATTAAGATGTGGATAATACGCAGCTCCATACCTATCTCCTGCAACTCCTGCTCTAAATTTTGCAATGGTAGATGGATCTCCTGTATAGGTATCCATAATAACAAAACGATCCTTCAGGGTATTTGCCTGTAACAATGCTTGTTTATACACTTCATAGAATTTTACTTCTTCACTAATAGAAATGGCATCTGGAAATACTAATAGCGTAGGCTCATCTTCACGTTCTAATGTATTCAAGCCACCTATCAACTCATTATCAATCACTGTATTAACATCATCATTTTCATCGATAAATGTATTTACCGATACAATATAACATGGCCCTCCTCCATTGGCAAAATACATTTGCAATGCATAATACATCAAAAACTTCTCGGTGGGTTGTTGTACAATCGATCCATTGGTTATATCTTCTTGTAACACCAATTGTAACGCATTTGCGCCTCCAAAAAACTGCTCATACTCTAATAGTGATGTGACACGTGTAGGAGTAAGATTTAGATCATTCTCCTTTTTTCTGGTGGCTTTTGCAGTATATCCAATAAATGCCGGAATAGCTGTTTCTACTTGCGCTACCGAAGGAGGTAACTTGGAGACTTCTTCTATATAAACCCCCGGTGTTTTCAATTGTGTTGACATTTTTTTTAATTTTATCAATAATTAAACATATATTCTGGCTTCACCAGCTAAATCCATATCTCTGGGAGTCGCCATTCTGTAAATCACAGAATCATCATCTATTACTTCGATTGTGCCTTTTTTAATTAGAGGGAGTTTCTCTGATGTACGATACACTTCCTGATCCTCTTCATCCAAATACACCCAAAATGCTTTTTTACTTTTAAAAACAATCTTGAATTCCTTAGTTGCATTCGGAACCTTTTGACCACTTAAAAGGTCCTCAATATCCAAGGAAACAATACCAAAAAGAGACATTCTATCTTTTATCGCTATATCTTTTAAAAGTTGTTGATATTCAGAATTTTCATCACTATCATAAGGCACCGAAAAATCATTAATGGGTGATGCATTTTTTGCATTAAGCTTGTCCAACCTATATTTACCCGCATTTTTATCTGACTTAAAGTAAAAAATCTGTGTATTGTTTGTATTAAGCTTTGTATATTTTTCAAACAACGAATCCTTAATGTATATCAGGAATTCTAAATTTAACCCTTCACTATTAATAACAGGTTCTGCGTTTTCATCTACCGATATAAACCCCATCAATCCAGTAGATGTAGGTTTTATAGAAATCTTATGATTTCTTAGTATCTTTTGTGTCTGTGCTTTGGGTACAATGACTACAAAGTCTTGTGCGTTATACGTATCAAATACATCTGGTTTTTGTGTATGGTCATACTCTTCTTCTCCTAAACCTAAAAAGTAGTTATGAAAAATATGAAGCTCAAACAGTGGTTTATATATGATCGAAAAACTCATGATTTGATATGATTTAAAGTTTCTTCTATAGTTGTAATTGCTGGACCTTTCTGTTTAACTTTTTCTCTTTCTACTTTTATAACACTCACTTTATAAAAGGCAGAAGGCATTACCTTACCTCCCAAAACACCCCACACATAACTAAGCTGTTCAAAACGAAGGCTGCTTAAATCGATCATAAACTTAAATTCTATAAGCTCTGTACCGTGGTTTGGGGTATTGGATTGTGTAAAAAAAGTTTTGTCCTGAAAAAACTCTACTATAGATGAAATATCCTGAAGTGATTTATCATAATTATTTCTATTAGCAGCAAACATGACATAAAGGTTTACATAGGCAGGTGCACTTTTATGAATGGTTGTACCATTCACGACCTTATGATTAGGTTTATTTTTTAAAGTTGCTTCTTCTTCCATGCTTAATAAGGTTAAAACAACTTTATCTGATAAACCAGCGCCAGGATCATCTGCTTTGGCAACATTATCCAGCACCACTTCGCCTTCACTCTCTATACTATCCAAATAATCGGAAGCCTCTTTTTTAAGTATGTTTAATACATCGTATATCATAAAATCTATAGTATATATTTTCTGATTTCTAAATAATCATACAGTTAAGTATATCCTGCTCCTAACAAATCTAATTGAGATAGCCTATCAAAATCAATTTTTTGAGCCTTGTATTTCTGTCTTTGCAGTAGATTGTTGTTTCAAAAACCCTTAGCCCCTTATTTTCAAAAGGATACAAATTCCCTCAAGAAAGCTATATTTATTTACTTCCTAATTCAAAAAAACTGAAGGCTCTAAATCCCCTTCTTTTTTATTATTTTTTTAACTTTCATTTCACCTTATCTACAAAAAGGATGATTATCTTTATAGATTGTCATTTACTATAAATCAAACCTTTACACATATAACCTTCTGATGTGTTTTTTGATCTATTCTAAAAATCCAATATGGTTTTGTTTAGAAACGCTTAATGTATTTCTTAACATTTTACTGCAAAGACAGAAATTAGTAATGCGGATATTTATTTTTTCACATAATCCCTCCTATTTTGTATGACTTAATTCGTAATTATGCGATCAACATGGGTTTAAAAGACATATATGATAACCGAAGTGCAATTCTTGGCGGACACATTAATGAGTTGCGTACTGTTGCCGGATTGGCCACCAAAAATGAGATGGCGATTTTTGCGCTTCGTGAAAAAATATGCCACTCTTGCGCTTTGAAAAAAGGAAATACATGCAATCCAAGAAAATGGATCAATAGTACTACGCTAGAGGTATCGGATACTGCAAAAGAGGGGTTTGTAAGAGGTTGCGGATGCCGGTTAAGCGCTAAACAAAAATCTAAAGGAAGTATTTGCCCAGCCAGTTTTTGGGGAAATGAGTTTTAATTATTCATACTAGGTGAAGGATTCTCAAAAACATATCATTCATAAAGTTTATCTAGAGGTTAATACCCATAGTAAAGAAAAAGCATTTGCTTTAAAAGACGATATTAGTAGTTTTCTAAATTTGGAAGTTTTTCCTGAAATAGAACGCTATTTTGAACAACTAGAGCAACAATTACCCGAGTTTGCAATACAAATTGATCAATTAGAATTAGACATTACCACTCAAAAGCCAGAACTAAACTTAACGTTAAAACAACAGCTGGTTGAAGAAGTACAAAAACAAATAGAAAAGTCACTAACTGCAACGAGGAATACTACAGAGAAAAAAAACTCCCCCAAGTTCTTGGACAAAGAAAAACATCAATTAGAAACCTTGTTATATTTTATAGAACACGGTATGGCACCTTGGTGGTTTGTAGAAACCTCGATCACCTCTTTATTAGAGGATTCACAACTCATACCACTCATAGAACAACCTTATTTTAAATCACGTCTTTTACGCATTTTGCCCCAAACCCAAGTGCAGAAACGGTTAATTCATCAATTATCTGTTTCTGCTCTTAAAAAAATTGTAACGCTTTATGTTCCCCAATTAGAGAATAGTATCACCACTTTAAAAGAAACATTTGAGAGCATAGCCCCCTTACCTACTACCATACAAAAACGATTATGGCTAGAGTTATTAAAAACAATTGCCATACAAAAGGAAATTTCTGAAATATCGATTCAAAAAGAAATTATCAAACACTACAAAAACAATGATATTTCATTTCCCATAGATAATACTACCCTAAAAATAGTATTAGAAAAATTAGCTGGTGAGGTGACCAAAACACAAGAAACAACAGCTATAAACATACCAGAAACTACAGTCTCAAAAGAGCTTACAGAGGATAAAAAGAACCTTTCCACAGTAAAAAATAAACTTGATGGTAATGGAAATGAAAAAAAGGACATTTTCTCCATAACTAACGATGTGGATCAATCAACCACAAAAGACGACGCAAAACTTTTGGAAAAAGGAATACATGTCGCCAATGCAGGACTTATTCTGGCTCATCCTTTTTTACCTCATTTATTTAAACATTGTGATGTATTAGATCAGGATAAAAACATTAGCCAGCCCGAATTAGCGGCTCATATACTACATTATCTAGCAACAGGAAAAACTCAACAAGCAGAGAGTGATTTATTGTTTGAAAAGTTTTTATGTAACATCCCGTTTCAGCAAAGTATCGACCGACATATTATCCTTACCGACTTACATAAAGAACATACCGAAAAGGTATTAGATGCCACCCGACAGAATTGGAAAGACATGCACAAATCTTCTTTTGGGTTGTTACAAAATGAATTTTTACAACGCCCGGGGAAACTGGAGTTTCGGAAAAATGATGCGATTCTTACCGTAGAACGAAAAACACAAGATATCCTACTCAACAAAATATCCTGGGGAATTAGCATGGTGCGCTTACCCTGGAAAAAAGGGTTTATCTATGTGCATTGGGTTTAAAGTCAATTTACTTTTGAATCTACAAAAACAAAACACCTCCTCAGTCCTTCGGACAGCTCCCCCTGCAAGGGGAGCGGTTTAAAAAGAAAGTCTATAAAAATTGTTGCAATCAAGGATCTACTTAGACATTACTTCAATAAGTTCAGTGCAATATTTCTGCATTAATTACACGCAACAATATCTATCTTACAAGCTATCGCTGCTGCGCTTTACTTGTCAAAGGTGTCGCTACATACGGAAAGTCCATATAGGTATAATCTGCTTTTATCAAAAGCTTTCCTGCCATACCACTAATTTTAAAACCATCGAAACCTTTTAAGATAAAAGCTTTACCAATTGGAGTATCTTGCAGATTCGTAAAAAGATTACTTTGTACACTCTGTGATGAAGAAAACAAGAGGCTTTTACCTTTTTGTATTACAGGAATTGTGGCAAGAGGGCTTACACTACCTCCCTCGTGCTCAAAAGTCATTTGTGCAAATCCTTCTATCGCTGCTGCCTTAGTAATATCATATGCTACATAATAGGCATGTATCAAAATAACCTGATTCGCTTTTGCAGGGATAAGAACCAAATGGTTATTCTCTACCCCATCAAATTTAATTTGACTAAGGTCTATAGTGGTACTTAAGGTTTCTTTTTTTTGTCCTAATAACAAGGCTTCTGCACCGCCACGGCTACCATTGCCGATGGTATCGAATAAATCTGCAAAATCACTTTGATCGGGTTTATACCCATTTACCCATTTTTCTTTTAGTTCTTCTATGGTTTGTACTGGCATGTTGTTATGTTTTTATTATTTATAATAAACTATTAGGGCTTTTTATTAAAAAGTTTAATATTATCTTACTTCATATCTTCGTAAATTTTAATATTTCTTTCCACCGCTTTTGTGGTATCTTGCCAACCATTACGTTCGCATAATGCTTTTGCTTGGTTTGCTACTAAAACATGCTGTTCTACAGACGAAGTATAATACGATGTATTAATCAAAGTTTTCCATACTAAAACTGGGTCATCATACTGCTCATCTATAACAGCAGCTGCATTTGCGAATCCCATACCTGCATTAACACTACCATCTTTCATCCCTAACGCCACAGCAAATAAAGGATGTTTTTTTATTTCATCAGCAAATTCTTCTTTATGATAATTTATTTCATCTAGAATACTATTATAAAAATTATGAGTATCTGTACTGTTCTCTGGATAATAACCTGGAATAGGCGTTTGAGGATCATAAGCATGTGGCTCTATAAAGGACCTCCACAAACACAATGTCCTATTTTTTATATCTGTCACAGAACTATCAAAATAAGCTCTCATGCCTATCATTTTATAAATACGGGTAGTCCAGGTTCCATAATCCCTAGTTGGAATCTCTGGAACAAAATGTTCATCACTGCGCATTTTATCAACCAAATCTATAAACAAATCAAATGCTTCAGAATGATCAAACTTTTTATACAATCGAATGTATTCTTTTTCTACAGCTTTTTTCTTTTCATCTAGTAAATCATATTCTTTTCGTTCTTTAGGAGTATTATCGATATTTCCTAAATAATCAATATAACTAGTATAAGATTCTGAAATATTTAATGCATCATATACTGGTTTAATAATTTCTTTTATCTCTTTAACTTCTTTATGAAATGATTCAAATAATTCTCTTGACCCAACTAATTTGATTATTTTAAGCATAGGCAATGCTCCTAAACTTGAACACATTAATACAGAATTAATACGCCTTTCTATATAAACAATTGGCCAAGAATCTGAAGGTAAATGAGCTACAATACGGATAGCAATGAATACTCCTAAATTTTTGTTATACCCCAACAAAATATGATCCCAATAACCCATTTTATAGAATTGCTCTACTTGTTCTTGGGTAACATTAGAGTCAAAAAAATCTGCTCGATATTTTCTATCTTTTGTAAATGCAAGTAATTGATCTATTTTCTCTAAATAATTCATCATTAATTTTTTTTACAATATCAAAAACACGTTCTAAAACTTTCCAACAATTCTTTTAGCATTTTTACTCCATAACTTTTTAGATTCTTTTTTCATTTTTGTCAAAATACCGGAATGCTCTGCAGAATCTCCATCTAATTTACTATCACTTAATGCTACCGTTACAGATGCCAAATTAGCATTTAACGAACTTTCAAAAGCATTTTCTGTAGTATTTTCGATACGTTTTTTAGTATTTGACACAAACTCAACTTTATCTACATTAGCTTCTCTTCCGCGGTCCTCAAATTCCTTCATTTTATCTTCTATTTCTTTCTTCGTTTCTGCTGCAATTTCAGCATTTGCACTATCGGTATCCGCTGTAATGTTGATAATAAAACTATCTTCTTCTTTTTTTGATTGAATATAATCTGAATACACTCCAGTTGCTTCGCCGTTTTGTTTTTCTTTAAGTTTTTCTAACTTATAAAACTCTTGTATAAAGTTTTGCCAATGCTTGGTTTGCGCTTTTGCAATAAGAGTACCACTTTTTGTTCGTAGTACTATTTGTGGATTTGATTCATCTGGTTGATTATCTTCTTTTTCAAGATCACTCTTTAATTGTGAAACAACAGCGGCTCCGTTTACACTACTATGCACAGCACTTTTTGCTAATCTATGTGTTAAAACATTTAGTACAATAGCAGGTAAATTATTACCACTTTTATATGTATCTACAATCATATTATGCCTCGTATCAACTTCCTCTTTTAAATCTGAAAAACTAGAATTTGTACCCAACGTGTTTGATATCTGATTATAAAAACCCTTAATATTTTCCATCAACGCATTTTCTGGAACATGGTGTGATTCTGCAAAAGCACTTTCCATTCCAAATTCTTCATTCATTTTTTTATTATATGCTTTTATTTCAGGTTTTTGAGGATATACTCCAACAACGGGAACAACTCCCATTCCCTTTTTATCTAATACACTTAAAATCTTATTAACATCTTTTATAACATCATTTTTAAGATCTGTAATTTTTGTTTTGATTGGACTCTTTTTCTTTGCTTTATCTAATCGTTTTACTTGTTTATCAATTCTTTTGTCATTTGCTCTTATTCTTTTAATAGCTGCTCCAACCGTACGCTTAGCTCCTTTGCTTTTATCTTTCACATCATTTTCCCATGTTTTTAGTTTCTTCTCCATAGGTTCAGGAGTACTAGCCATCATCAAAATTGGGTTATCTAAATTGTCATCATCTATCCATAAGTCATGATCTTCATTAGCCACAACAAATGGTGTTTTTTCGTCAATATCAATTACTTCTTCCTCTTTTGTTTTTGTTGCAGAACCTTCTTTCTCCTTCTTCTTCCCAAATCCAAGTTTACGCCATATCTTTTTACCGGCCTTTTTGATTTTGAGCCATAATTTGGTCAGTGCTTTTTGCACGCGTTTTCGTACTTTACGCACCAGCCCCAATACTTTGTTGGCCAGCCCACCAATCCCCAATACAGAGGCCAGTAAACTTAAGATATAATTTACTCCCTTTCTTTTTTTCATCGCCAAAAAAAGAAACAAAAAAGTCTAGGCTTACGAAACTTTATCTAAATTTTTTGTTCAATCCCTGAATTTCAGAAACTCGCTTCGCTCAAACAGTCTGAAATTCTACGGGATTTTCACTTCAAATTTTACGATAAACTTTCGATAGGCCGAAAAAAACTATTGAAACAAAATTTAAATATAATTCAAGAAGGTGTCGATAACATATAACTATAAATACAAATAGTAATAATAATTACTGTACACATTATCGTTGTTGTTTACTTGTCAAAGGTGTCGCTGCATACGGAAAGTCTATATAGGTATAATCTGCTTTTATCAACAGTTTTCCTGCCATGCCACTAATTTTAAAACCATCGAAGCCTTTTAGGATAAAAGCTTTACCTATTGGAGTATCTTGTAGGTTCGTAAAAAGATTACTTTGTACACTCTGTGATGAAGAAAACAAGAGGCTTTTACCTTTTTGTATTACAGGAATTGTGGCAAGAGGGCTTACACTACCTCCCTCGTGTTCAAAAGTCATTTGTGCAAATCCTTCTATCGCTGCTGCCTTAGTAATATCATATGCTACATAATAGGCATGTATCAAAATAACCTGATTGGCTTTTGCAGGGATAAGCTCTAAATGGTTATTTTCTGTCCCATCAAATTTAATTTGGCTAAGGTCTATTATAGTACTTAAGGTTTCTTTTTTTTGTCCTAGTAACAAGGCTTCTGCACCGCTACCGCTACCATTGCCGATGGTATCGAATAAATCTGCAAAATCACTTTGGTCTGGTTTATACCCATTTACCCATTTTTCTTTTAACTCTTCTATGGTTTGTACTGGCATGTTGTTATGTTTTTATTATTCAATTTTTATTTTATTTCTGGGAAATACATCAGCACTTAAATCACCACTATCCTTTACCAACACTATTAAAAATGACAGCCATTAAGAATTATAGTAACAATCATAAAACAATGATTATTCCTTCGCTTTCTTTAAAAATATAGAAATGCTTTATTCTTTATTATAATCTGCAAGACTGGTTTCTTCTTCTGGTGCATGATATTTTTCTACCGCAATTAAATCTCCCGAATCCAATACCTGCAATCCTTCTCCTTCATGTGGATGATACCATTCTCCTTTTTTTGAATCAAAACTTTTTTCATATATAATTTTCCTTCCTTCCTCCGTATCACTTACATAAAATATACTTGAAAAATAAAGGTCTCGACCTCCCTCTGACGGATAACTCACATAACAAGCATATAAGTCTTTTCCTGTTACTACCTGTGATAAATTATATCCCAATTCAAAATTCTTATAATGCTTGATTTGAAATAAAGTTCTGGGAACAAACTTGCTCATTTTAATTTTTGTAAACTCTACATCCTCTTCATCATCTAAATCAAACTCCAAACCCGTTCTCGCAATGGTAGTTTCCGATAAATATGAATGCAAAAAAACAGAAAGCTTATTAGCTAAAACATCAACTTCTTCATCAGTCTTAGTTACATCCCATTTAGCTATCAAACCAGTATTTTCTATATTGATATAATCTTTAATAAATTCTTTTATTTTATCCATTTTCTTTTTTTATTCAGTTCCAAATAACAAATCTGACTCTTTTATTCCAAAAGTATTTTTATCCAATCGTTTACCATTAGAATCATTCAATTTTACTAAATACAAAACTTTTCTAACTCTTTCCTGATTTGTTTGCTCTAACCTTTCTTTAATCTGTGCGGTTAATTCTGCGTCAGACATTAAGTGACGTTCATCTAACGGGTCTTTTACATGCTTGGCTAATGCTTTACGTACCTCTGCTATCTCAAACTTAGTACTATCCTCTGCAAATTCCAAATGAACCTCTAAGGTAAAATGATCAACACCTACAAAAGAATCGATGTACTTATATATCTTATCTTCTTCATTACGCATTACGATTTGATTATACACTGCACTTGTAGCAACTATATTCTGAGCCTTTATATATCCAGATCCACCAAACATATTTGCAATAAGGTGTGCAGAATCCATTCCTGCATTTATCAATTTACCCTCACTATCTTGGGTAACACCTCTTCCTAAATCATGTAATGTTAATTTATCTCCAACAATTTTGACAGGATATCCAGCTGGATTAATATCAACTGTAAAAACCTGATTTCCTACTTCATCATTATATTTATACTTTATCTGTTTTCCTCCGTTATTTGGTAACAACTTTTCTTCTAAAAGGATAGGATAAAAACTACTATGAGGAGTAATACTTCCAATTCTTTTTCTTCGTTGTTGCACATCAGATATCGCTATTAATTTATTAAACACAATCTCATGATCATTCTTTTCATTACGTTGTTTAATAAACTTATTTTCTGATTGTCCTACAATAATTCCCTGCTCAGAGGTAGATGCTGCTTTGTACCCCTTAATCTGTTTTCCTACTCGTTTTTCTGTAATTCCTAAGCTAGGTTTTTTATACTCTTTTACATGCCCTGCTGTTAATAACCAACCTGCTACATCTTCTGTCTCATCACCAAAAATACTAAACAGAGCTACCAAATCTTTAGCGAGTGCCTCTTGTCGTTTCTCTAAAGCTTCATCCTTTTTCTCTGCAGCTGTATCATCATTTTTTGCATTTGTTTTTTGCGCTTTCTTAAATAGCGTCTCTACAGTTTCTCCCTCCTGATCTAATTGTTGCTCTTCGCTTCTTACCTTAGCAATTAAACCTGTTGCTTTTGTTTTATTCTCATCATCCAGATCACCAAGGCGCGACTCCCAATTTGCTAATTTTTCTTTCACTGGCATTTGTACAGAAGCCACCATTAGTTTTACTCCTTTACCTGAGGTATCAAACCAAAGGCGATGATTTTCTCCTCCTTCTTTAAATTTTACAACTTCACCTACTTCTGTATCTCCTCTAGTAAGATCTTCATCTTTCTTCTCCTTCTTTTTCTTCTTCCCAAATCCAAGTTTACGCCATATCTTTTTACCGGCCTTTTTGATTTTGAGCCATAGTTTGGTTAATGCTTTTTGTACACGTTTTCGTACTTTACGTACCAGTCCCAATACTTTGTTGGCCAGCCCACCAATCCCCAGTACAGAGGCCAATAAACCAATCACTACCGGTACTGCTTTGCCCAATGCATTTTCTATACTCTTGGCCACGGCTCCTACTTTACCTGCGGCAATAGCAGCAATCGATTCTGTAAAGGCAATCACCAATTCTGCAATCTGTGAGGCGCGTTCTATAAAGAATTTTACCACATCTACTATAGCCATCACTGCTTTTACAAAAGCCCCAACTGGTGATAACAACCCTAAGATCCATTTGATCCCCGCCTGTACCACCTGGCTCATGATCATTTCTTTGATGGCACCAATCACCGTTTCTTTTAGATCCTGGAATTGTTCTTTAAGATGTTCCCACAGCCCGGCAATTCCTTCATCTCGTAGGATCTTGACCATGGTAAAGCCAGTTTCTAGGGCTTTTACAATGGGCTCACCAATTACCTTGGCCCCTACGCTACGTATATTATCCCAGGTAAAACCAAGTATTTGTGTGGTTAACGAGAAAATACCTTTAAGTGAAAATACATTTTCTGGGATTTGTATACTCACAGACCCCAAAGTACCGGTTAACCATCCTATTAATCCGCTTTGTAAATGGGTAGCAATATTGGTAGCAAAGTTTTTCACTCCCTGGCCTACCCCAGTCATCAGGTTCTTTAAGAACCCTATAGGATCGGTGATAATAGCACCTACGGCAGCCACTACACTAGCCAATAGATTGGTTAGGATATTTTTTACTTTGATAATGATATCAAATACTCCCTGCAGTGCACTTAGGGCTTTACCTACCAGACCACTATTGGCAGCTTTTAATTCTTCTATTTGCGTATCGATACTAGCCAGATTATCGGCATATTGTTGTGCCAGAGTATCGATTAGCATTTCTTTTTTGTTATCTACATCCTGCTCGAGGCTATCGAATTTTGACTGTATATCGCTAGCTGCCTGTTGCCCGATCTTTTGCAGATTAGGAGACAAACCACTTACATAGTCCTGTACTTCTTTTTTACCATCTTTGATGGTTTGCTTGGCTTTGTTTAATTCTTTGGCTACCAAATTAGCAATGGCTGTAAGGTATCCATCCATGGTCGAGATATACAGTTTTCGGCCGCTTTCAAAGAATTTGTTTACTTCATCCGGTAATCCTACCACCGCATCTTTTACTCTTCGTAATTGTCGCAGGTCAAACCAGGAATCTCCATAACGATTTTTCTTATAGGTTGCCATTTCTGTTTCGATATGGCTTTCGAATGCTTTTTGCGCAGCTTTAGACCCACTTACAAATTTGGCAGCTACCGATTTGTCTAAGGCATCTAAAATAGTAGTTACCTTGGTCTTTGTACCCTCATACAGGCTTTGTACTTTATCGGCTACAGCTTTACGAGCCGCGGTATCTTTGGTAGCTGTTTGTTGTTGGTTACCACTAACTTTATCCAGCCCAGCCACTCGGCTGGCATGCATACCATTAGTAGCGGCATTTGCTTGTTGCTGGCTTTGTTGCTGTGCATTGGTTAACTGCTGCGTTTCTGTAGTTCTAAATTGTGTAGTAGCTGCAGTACTTTGTGTTTTTGCCGCGTTTTTCTCTTCCAGAGCTGTTTTAAAAGTGGCTTCATTAGAATTGGCCAGGGTAGCATCGGTGATACCATGTTGTTCCATCTGGGTATCTAACGTAGCTGTTTGCTCTTGTATCGGCTGTTCTACCGCTACTGTCGAACGTTTGGGGGGCATTGCCTGAGCGGTAGGTATGGTAGCCGGTTTTTTACCGTTCATAGGCGTAGGCATTGCAGCCACTGTTCTTACCGGTACGACGGCCTGGTTAGGTGCTGCATTGGTAGCTCCTGCGATCGCCCCAGAAGCATTGTCTTGTGCTGTGCTTACATCGCCCATAGCAGCAGACTGCACCGCATCTATATTATTATTTTCTTTAAAGTTATCTGCCTCTTCTTCGTTTTTGGGCAGCGTCATCGCATCGATACGGCTCTGTAATTGTTTTTTGAAATCTGCCGCACTAAAAGTTCCTGCTTCTTGTTCTTCCATCACCGCCACCTGATTGGCCTGTGCAGTACTCATACGCTCATTAGAGGGTGAAGGAGCAGCTTTCTGCGCATTGACTGATGCTGTTGTTGCAGGTTCGTGCTTACGTTGCCTTTTGGCAGTAGCTTTAACAGCTCCTACCATAGCTATAAAATTAGGATCTTCTGATGAGCTCTTAGGAGTAGTTATAATTTCTTCTTTTGCTGCGCCTGCATTAGCAAATTGAGGATAATCGCCCAGGTTAAATTGATTTTTTGCAGGTGTTGGAAACTGTGCATCCAGCACATCTTTTGCAGGAACAAAAGGATCTTTTGCTAAGGCGGCTACGGTACTTTGTTTAGCAATAGGAGCCACTGTAGTAGCAGAAACGGGTGCCACTAATGATACCGGAGCATTGGAACCACTCTCTTTTACCGATACCGGTTGTGGTTTTTGTAGTGGTACCGCAGGCTTTTTGCGCGGTACTGGTTTGGGCACTTTAGCTTTTACTTTGGGTGGCTTTTGTTCCGTCATACTACTTTATTATATGTTACTTACATCTCCTATTATCTACAGTGTACTAAAAATGAAATTCACATTTTTAAAAAACTCTGTCCTCTTTATGGTATTCTTTTTTGATGCTATCTAACATCATTTGATGCGAGATCATCCTATCACCGTTATCCAGGGCTTTTAAGCTTACATCCTGGATCACATTCATAATATTCGAGCCATTTAGGATATATTTTCCTGCAATGTCTCTTAGGTTGATATCTTCTTTTATCGTTAACTGTGCAGGAAGATTTTTTACCCACATCTGATAGCGTTCTTTAGGTTTTGGGAAATCAAATTTGATAACTGACTGAAAACGTCGCATAAATGCATCGTCGATATTGTCTTTATAATTAGATGCCAAGATCACCATCCCAGGAAAAGATTCTATTTTTTGTAACAAAAAAGATACTTCCTGATTGGCATACTTATCATGCGAATCCTTTACATTGGTACGTTTTCCGAAAATGGCATCGGCCTCATCAAAAAACAAGATCCAATCTTTATTTTCGGCTTTATCAAACAGGTTCGCCAGGTGCTTTTCGGTTTCTCCGATATATTTAGAAACCAACAATGATAAATCTACCTTGAAAACAGTTCTATTCGTTTGATTTCCCAAAAGACTGGCAGCCAGTGTTTTTCCTGTACCTGGTGGACCATAGAATAACGTTCTAAATCCCGGTTTTAGCTTATGCTTCATCTGCAGATCATTCAGCAACGTATCTTTATGATCTAACCATATACGTATGCCTTTTATATCATCAAGGGTTTCCTGAGGTAAGATCAAATCTTCCCATGCCAGTGAAGTTGAAATTTGCTGTGCCGGGAACTCTTCACTAAATCTTGGAATAAAAGGTTTGCCATACAACATCCCAAATAATTCATCTTCATAAATCTGCAATCGCCCTCTCATTTTTGGCTCTCCCGAAGGTGCACCAGCTAAATACAACCCACTTGTTTTAACCAATTGATTATCGTCAAAAAGATTAAAAAAGGTAACGCGTTTTTCTACATTGTTACCAAAGATTAAAAACTGTGCCGTTTCTCCTGTAGGGTCTGCATTCTTACCATCGGGTCGTATTTCTGCATACAGATAAAAGGTAGCACTACCACTTTCTATGGTTACTTCTCTAATAAGATGCGCATATAAGTAGGGGCTTAATGCCAGTAACAGAACCAATATCTCTTCGTGGCTATAATTTGATTTACTTATTTTAATGTACTTCCCTATTGATGTGTTTTGTAAAATGGCCGGATCATACCTTGGTCCTTCACTCAAATCGGTATCGGGGTTTTCATCCCGCCATTTCATCACTTCTTTTAAGTGATTGAATAAAATTTGTAATGTTTGCGTTGATTCCTGCATTCTTATTTTTTTCAGAAACTAAGGTAGTAACCCATATACGGTTACTAAACCATGACAACCTATTTGATGTAAATTTTCAAGCAAAAACCTAGTCATCTTGAGTTTATCGAAAGATCGATATAATTTTTCTCTATGTCATCTCGAGCGTAGTCGAGAGATCACTATGAAAAATCACTCAATTTAATGGCTTTTTAAAACTAAATATTTACACCCAATTCATGTTATTCATCTCTGTATCTTATCATTACTATAATCACCAACCCGTTTTCATGCTTACATTTTTGACTAAATTTATCACATTGTTGGTTTCCGTGTCTTACAAATATGGAATCTCTTTTAAAAAAACCCTATTTTTTTAGCAACATAATGCAGTCTTTTCAGTGGAAAAATGGTTAAGCCTTATATATGCTATAAAACCTTCCTAGTTTTTAAAGTAGTGTAAAATATACCTTTTAAGATTCTAGTAAAGTTAATTTTAAAGGTATAGAGAAATCAACTAAAAGTCCAATAAGAATAAGTGTTAATAGCAATATGGAATAACATATCTATTAAAAAGGAAGTAGATTCTGTATAAAAAAATTGTTGTAATAAAAGCTATACCATAAAATTATCCTAACCAACCCTCTCTATCCAAACTACGGTATTGTATTGCTTCTGAAATATGATCTCCTGCTATAGATGTTGATCCTTCTAAATCTGCAATTGTTCTTGATACTTTTAAAATACGATCATAAGCTCTGGCAGAGAGATTTAATTGTTCCATTGCTGTCTTTAGCAAATCTTTTGAAGCTTTATCAAGTTTACAATATGTTCGTATTTGTTTGACTCCCATTTGTGCATTATAATGAATACTCTTTAGATCGGTATATCTATCTGTTTGAATATCTCTTGCTGCTATTACTCGTTTTCTTATTTCTACGCTAGATTCACCTCTACGCTCTTCACTTAATTTATCAAAAGGTACAGGAGTAACTTCGATATGAATATCTATACGATCTAACAAGGGACCTGAGATTTTTGAAAGATATCGTTGCATCTCTGCCGGCGAAGAAGTTACAGGAGCATTGGGATCATTAAAATACCCTCCTGGGCTTGGGTTCATACTAGCAACCAACATAAAACTAGAAGGATAGGTTACGGTAAATTTTGCTCTCGATATGGTCACTTCTCTATCTTCTAGTGGTTGTCGCATCACTTCTAGCACTTCTCGTTTAAACTCTGGTAATTCATCGAGGAATAATACACCATTGTGCGACAGTGATATTTCTCCAGGCTGGGGATAACTTCCTCCACCTACTAATGCGACATTGGAAATAGTGTGGTGTGGGCTTCTAAAGGGACGCTGCGCCATTAATCCTACATTTTCTTTTATTCGTCCCACCACACTATGAATTTTTGTAGTTTCTAATGCTTCTTGTAATGACATGGGCGGTAATATACTAGGCAATCTTTTACTTAGCATTGTTTTACCACTACCCGGCGGGCCTACCAATATAATATTGTGTCCTCCGGCAGCTGCTATCTCCATACAACGTTTTATACTTTCCTGCCCTTTTACATCTGCAAAATCAAATTCTGGACTTTCTAATGCAGCAAAGAACTCATCTCGAGTATCTACTACCGTAGGATCTAAACTTTTCTTTCCTTCGAAAAAGTCAATAATTTCTTTGATATTATCAATACCATAAACTTCTAGGTTATCTACAATAGCAGCTTCTTTTGCATTTTGCTTAGGTAATATAAAACCTTTAAACCCTTCTTCTCTGGCTTTAATTGCGATGGGTAATGCTCCTTTTATAGGTTGTAAACTACCGTCTAGCGATAATTCTCCCATGATAAGATAATCTGCAATATCTTCTGCTTTAATTTGGCCACTAGCCACCAAAATACCTAGTGCCAGTGTGAGATCATATGCAGATCCCTCTTTGCGTAAATCGGCAGGAGCCATATTAATGGTAATTTTCTTTCCCGGTAATGTAAATCCATTATTTTGCAAAGCAGCAGCTATTCTAAAACTACTTTCTTTTATCGCACTGTCGGGCAAACCTACCAAGTGATAACCAATCCCTTTATCAATATTTACTTCTACAGTAATAGTAGTGGCTTCTACCCCAAATACTGCACTTCCAAAAACTTTTATTAACATGTCTATCTATTTGCAAAAAACAAACATACATGAAACGAGTGTCAAATAATGAAACTAAAAATTTGTAGGGTACTATTATTTATCTAGATTAAAATTATAACTAGCCACACTCTTAATCAAAAAATTAAGAGTGTGGCTAAAAAAGTAGAGCGTATAGTACTGTAGAAGCCTCATAGCATGAAGAAAAATACGCCCTACTCACTTTTAAAAAAGTTACATAACAAAAAAATTATACTACAGCTTCTGTTTTGTTTTGAAAAAGTTTTTCGTTTAAAAACTTTAATGTTTCTATTTTATCATTGGTATCAACCAAAATAGATATATTATTATTACTTCCTCCATAAGAAACCATACGTACAGGTATATGATTTAATATTTCAAAAAGTTTATATGAATTCTTGTCGTTTATCACAGATTCTCCTACAATACAAATAATACTGTGGTTTTCTTCTATGGTTATTTCTGCATAGGTTTCTATCTCTTTAACGATCTTATCTAGATTACTGGTATCATCAATTGTTAATGAAATAGCAATTTCTGATGTTGTAATCATATCGATCGAGGTTTGATACGTATCAAAAACTTCAAAAATTCTTCTTAAATATCCATGTGCCATTAACATACGATTAGACTTTATCTTGATCGCAGTAATTCCATCTTTTGCAGAAATTGCTTTTAAACCTTCTTTATGTGTCCTATCAGAAATTACAGTTCCTGGTGCTTCTGGATCAAACGTATTTTTTAATAATACCGGAATGTCTTTTCCTATAATTGGTGATACTGTTTGCGGATGTAATATTTTGGCTCCAAAATATGCTAACTCTGCTGCTTCATTATAGGTAAGATGTGCAATTGGATGCGTGTTATCTACATATCTTGGATCGTTATTATGTAGTCCATCAATATCGGTCCAAATTTGTACTTCTGATGCATCTAGTGCAGCGCCTATAATTGTGGCTGTATAATCACTACCCCCTCTTTTTAAAGTACTTATCTGACCTAGTTCATCTCTGCAAACAAATCCTTGTGTAATATAAACAGAAGATTGAGGACCAGCACTTATTATATTACTAAGTCGCTGACTTACTTTATTAATGTTAGGATTTTCTACAGAATCTACATGCATAAACTCTTTTGCATCTAATAACACATTCGATACGTTTACAGTAGCAAGGTAATTAGAGAATATATACGTTAATAACGTTTCTCCAAACGTAACAATTTTTGCATTAACCACCTCTGAGTATTGCTGACTAGAAACCTCAAACATTTCTGTAATAATCGAAGAAACTCCATCCTTCAGTTTATTTTTAACATCCTGACTCTCTATCAATTCGTCTATTACATCACAATGTTTTTTCTCTAATTGATGTAAATTTCGGGTAATAGCTTCAGAATCATTAAATCTAATACTATCTACCAACTGAACTAACTGATTTGTTACCCCAGACATTGCAGAACACACAACGATCTTATCCTCTTTATCAGAAATCAAAATATCTTTTATGATATTAAGATTTTTAACAGATCCTACCGATGTTCCTCCAAACTTTAAAATTTTCATCAATCTCTATGTTTATGGTTTCTATTTACAGTGCATAAGTAGTTATTATTAGTCGGATAATAAATATTTTAAAAGAAAAAGTATAGATTTGCACAGAATGTTAAATATATAACAATGAAAACTATTACGGACTGTGTTCATAATATACTACGTCATCAACCATTTCTAGAAGATGCGCTATCTCGCGACATTATAAATTTTAGTTCATTAGCCGTTGATCTTCAACCTAAGGTAGAAAAAACAATGAAAAAACCCGTAAAACCTGGGTCGATTGTAATGGCGCTAAGAAGATATCACCCCAGGCGCATCAAACATATTGATAACCTAAGAAGTCTGGGAGATATTGTGGTTAGATCTGGAATAACAGAATATACCTTTCTTAACTCCAATAGTATACTAACAAGCCAACGTAATCTTTTGGATATCGTAAAAAATGAATCAAAAGCCTATTTTACCTATTCAAGTAATTTTCAAGAAAGTAATATATTGGTAACCTCTTCATTAAAAACAACTGTAGAAAAACATTTTGAAAATGAGACCTGTATTTCTGTAACAGACAATTTATCTTCTATTTCGATAGCCTTACCAGAAGATAATTCGAAATCTGTGGGTCTATATTTTTATATCTTCAAATTATTGGCTTATGAAGGGATTCCTGTATTTGAAGTAATCTCTACTTCGAACTATTTCACTCTTTTTCTGGAAAAAGAATATGTAAACAAAGCTTTTCTTTTGATGAATGAAGTAAAAGAGAATTAAAACCCTGTTTTTAAACAAAACAGGGTTTTAATTCTCTTTTACTTCGAATAATTTTCATTATAGAATCTGGTATGATCAATACGATATGAATTATTTGACCACCAATGTTCTAACTTCTACCTTGTGGTTTAATACTATTTTTACCAGATAAGATCCCGCCTCTATATTGGCAGCTCGTATTTGTTTTTCTTTATCAAATTGATGGATTGTTTCTTTATAAATTAACTTTCCTGAAAAATCAAAAATAAAAACTTCTTCTACCTTATTATTTCCTTGATAGTTTAAAGCAAAATTACCATTCTTACTGGGGTTTGGAGCAATCAGCACTTCATCACTTGGTTTTTCTTCATTTCCTCCTTCTGCTGATTCCTGATCAGGCTCCTCTACAACTGGTGTACTTGTAGTTTCTATAATAAGTGAAACATTATCAACCAATGCTTTGGTCACTGTATAGGCATTACTTTTAAAGTTTGCGATAAATCTTACGATTATATTTTGGCCTTCATACCCTTTCAAATTTTCCAGAATCTGCCTCGTTATTTCAACGTTAATACCACCTTCTTTTGGGGCTATTCCAAACGATTGCTGATCTACCATTGTTATCAGCTCATTAGATTCTGTATATAAGCCAGTTGTAAATGTATGAGCCTCAGATAGATTTACATCAGTATAATTATACTCCACTAGTAAATCAAAAGATATAGTGGCAGAGGTCATCAATAGTTCTTCTTTAGGTAATGCAATTGTTTGCTCTAACACATATTCTTCATTTTGACTTCCCGAAAAACTAGTATACGCTGCAAAATCCCCTTTTGTTGGTAGTATATCTGGCACATTTGCACATAACCGTTGTAAATAGTTTAAAACAGTAAAGCCTTTATGACACTCATCAGATTCTTTGATTTCAGAAGATATCCAATCTCCCAGTCTGCCACACTCAAAGCTTCCGTTTTTTATATATTCATTTTTATTATTTTCAGAAACCGAAAAACATGATGGTTGTGGTTCGCAAACAACTTGTGCTTTCCATCCAGAGGCAGATATAATCACATCAGAAAACAATTCGAAAGTAAGACTCCCAGAAGTATGAGAAGAAATAAAAGTACCTGGTAATGAGTTACCAGTATACCCAGAACCATTAAAAAGACGTGGATAACTATTATCTGGTCCATCATATACTCTTAAGTAATCAAACCCATACTCTAAATCAAAAGATTCAAAGGTTACTCTAACTCTTTCTCCAGAAACTGCGGGACTTACCACAGATGTAGAAGTTTCGTTAATTTCATAATCACCATCTGGTCCTCCTGAATCATAAAAATATCCTGAAGTACAAAAATCTTCTGTAGTGGTAATTGATAATGGTCCCACATAAGCACTTTTTTTATCTCCTGAACATACAGCTCTAACATAAAAATCATAATTTTCTAAAGAAGTTAATCCATTAATATCATGATAATTTTCATTTACATTTATCAGTGTTCCCGTTCCTATAGAGAATCCAGAAATACCATATTCTATCTCCCATTGAGAGGCTGTTCCTTTTTCCCATTGTAAACCTATATATGATGGACCAATCTCTGTATATTCTAATTCAACAGGACTAGGGCATAATGTGGTAAAAGTATTTATTGCAGAAAAATCTGTGGTTTTACATGGATTATCACTTTTAACCCTCCAAAAATACTGCGTATTATACTCTAATACATCTGATATATACTCATTTTCGAAAACCGATTTTGAATCTATAATATTAGTAAAATTAATATCAGTAGCAATTTGAATATCAAAAGTAGTAGCATTCTCATTTTCTGACCAGATGAACATATGATTAAGGAATATTCCTGATTCATCATCAAATGGTGACACCAAGTTGGACGCGGATATTGTATCATCAAAAATGTAGAACTTAAGTTGCGTCTTTTTTTCTATTCCTGAAACAGAACGACCAATAATGAAAAAGGTATATTCTCCTACATCTAGGTTCTGAACACCAGAAAGAGTTATACCTACAGGGGTTTCTACTAATTGAGAACCTGAGATTGAAGAAGGTGTAAAATCTATCCCTAATCCCAGAGGAAGGTTTTCTACAGAGAAAGTAACTTCCTGATCAAAATCTAGGTACGTTTTATAGGTCAACTCGTATGAAAGCTCTTCATTAAAACAAAGCAATTCTGTACTCGTTACTGGTGCAATAGAAAATTCTGAAACCTGTATCTGAAAATTTGTACTATTTACAGCAAAGAATATATTATTTACAGCTTTTACCATAATCCTAGCGTGCTCGGTACTTTCTACTCCTTGCAAGACAAATGTTTCTGTTCCATCATTATCAATATTATCCTGTAAAGTATATGGGTATGTATATCCACCATCAACAGATAATAAAATAGATACTTTATCAGCATTAATAGGATTTTGATCTGTATTTGCCACATCCCATTCTACTGTTATTTGCTTGCCAACGTCTATTGTTTCTGAAATACTTTGCGACGTAACTCTAAAAGGCCCTGATGTGTCATCAACAGTTACTGACATACCATCAGTATTTGTCTGTCCGCCCCCCGGCTCGTTATCTCTAACCGTAAACTCAAACTTCATATTTCTTGCAACCGAGGGCAGTACCTCCCAGGTTGGAGTGAGGTCTCCTGCTAAGACATCTGCCAATTGGGGCATATACCTTTTGGTTGAGCTTGAAGGTAATCTAGATCTAAAAAGTGGTCCATTGGTCCAATTTGATTGGGGATAGTTTGAAGAAAATGGATTTTCAGGATTATTTTGTTCCCAGCAATACGTTAAACTAGTATCTCCATCAATATCATTTGCATCGCCTTGAAGTACAAATGGTGTCGATCTGGGTATTATAAAATCGGGGCCTGCATTGGCCACAGGAGCTATATTTCCTGTATCTATAACCTCTGCACAAGCACTATTATTAATGGTCCAAATAGCAACGTCTCTAATATCTACATAATTAAAATAATCATCGGGAGTATTTTGTACGTTTGGAGAGCAAATTCCTGCATATCCCATTATAGAACTCCCACTTCCGGGTTCTACTTCACTATTAAAACCACTACGGCAATTACTACTACTCTGTACATGATATCCCCCAAATTGATGTCCAAATTCATGTGCAACAATCAAATTAAAATGATCAGAATCAGGTGCTCTATGCACCGTATACCCTTTGCCTTTAGAACCATCTGTACAAACACATGCAATACAACCTGCATTTCCATAAACAGCATCTTCAACATGAAATAAGTGCCCAACATCATACCCCCAGCCCTCATCAAAACTTTTGGTATCCAAGGTATTTTGAAGCTCAGTATTTAAATTTATCCCTGTACTATATGGGTCTGACAAAGGATCTAAAAATAATAACGAGTCATTCTCAGGAATAATTTGCATGGTCACACCAAAATCTCTTTCAAATATTGCATTAACTCTTACAATTGTAGCAACAGCTGCAGCCATTATTTTTGTTTTTCTTTGCGAATCGTTTACCTCTGTACCATCCAGAAAGTACTGCGAATAATCACCACTTGTTGATAGTGCTAAACGGTACCTTCTTAGTTTACCATCATTAGCATTTCTACTATTTATAGATTGTAAATCACTCAACTTAGCAGTAAGATTATCTGTTGTTTGACAATCAAAGTCAAACCTTCTACTTTGCTTATTCGATCTATAAAAAAGATGTGAATTCTTATTTACCGGTTTTATAAGCATCGTTTGTTTACCAGCAGTTGTTATACTTCCTCTTAATCCTACTATAGGACAATACGTAAATTGTATTGTTTTATTTGGATCAGTAATGCTCCTACCCACATAAGTTTTTATACTGGGGTATTTTTTTGCCAAATCCCGATGCATCACATCTGTTTCATGTACCTTATAAGCAATAAGGTTTCCTTTATCACCAGGAAAATTAATTATGATGTTCTTTGATTTAAAATCAAAACTGCCGCTACTTTGATTTAACAAATGCTGAAAATTTTTATTGTTCAAATCAAAAATCGAATATTCTTGAGTATCTACTTTCTGTTTATACGACAAATTCTCTGTCTTTTGTTCCCATATCGTCTGAGCACAAACCCTAAACAAAGAACCAAAGAAGAAACAGAATATTAAAAGTTTATAAGTAATTTTATTCATAAGCTAACCGATTTAAAAGTTTAATATATGTGTCTCGACAAAGTAAAATGTTACCATAGCTTTTAATTTTTTTTTCATATTGGTTGCTCACTTCTCTTTCGAGTGACATTTCACCTTACCAAAAACAGAAAAACGAATGCATTAATCATTTAGTTACTATCATCACAACCATGATTATATCGCATTCTTTTAATCTTTCCCAAGATCATTATTAAAAGAATGAAATAACTCAATTTCAATTATTTAAACGCTATTTTTATCTCCCGTAATTCCACAAATTATTTTTTCTATTTTGTAAATTATCTTTGATAAATATTCCCTAACCCTACATTAAAGTGTTTTTAATGCTTTACAAAATAAAAGCAGCAAAATTAAACTTTATTACTCCTATCGTATCTAGAAAAAAGCCTAGACTACTGAAACTACAGAAAAAAAAGGTCAAAAAAAAATCTGCTTGTTAAGCAGATTTTTTAATAATGCGACAATTTGTTTTCAAATTACCATATATGTACTCTTTTTTCTGGTGCTAGATACATACTATCTCCTTCTTTAATATCAAAAGCATCATAAAATGCCTGAACATTTAACAATGGTTGAATAGCACGTGTGGTCCCTGGGGAATGAGGGTCAGTCTTAATTTGGGTTCTTAATGCGTCTTCTCTAATTTTTGTTCTCCATACTGTTGCCCAGGACATGAAGAAACGTTGTTCTGCAGTAAATCCATCAATATCCTCTGGCCTTCCATTCTCGGCAAAATGCATTTGTAGCCCATCATAAGCTCCTAGTACCCCTCCTAAATCTCCTATGTTTTCACCTAACGTAAACTTACCATTAATAAAAATACTATCCAGTACCTCTATTGCACTATACTGCTCTGCAAGTGAATTTCCTCTTTCGGTAAACTTTTTTAGATCCTCATCTGTCCACCAATTTGACAAATTTCCATCTGCATCAAAACGAGCACCAGAGTCATCAAATGCGTGAGATATTTCATGCCCGATAACAGCTCCAATGCCTCCATAATTAACAGCTTCATCTGCAGTATAGTTATAAAATGGAGGTTGCAAAATAGCCGCAGGAAATACAATTTCATTAAATAATGGATTAAAATATGCATTTACTGTTTGGGGAGACATTCCCCATTCTGTTTTATCAACAGGCGCTCCTATTTCTTCAATTGATTTTTTGAATGACCACTCTGAGACAGCCATTGTATTTTCGAAATTAGAATTTCCTTCTTTTATATTTAAATCAGAATAATCTTCCCACTTATTAGGGTATCCTATCTTTACTGTAAATTTATCTAACTTTTCTATCGCCTTAATTTTTGTACTATCACTCATCCAATCCAGCGTTTCTATTCTTTTTTGATAGGCTTTAATTACATTTGCAATCATTTTCTCTGCTTTGGCTTTGGCTTCAGGAGGAAATTTTGCATCTACATACAACTGTCCAATTGCTTCTCCTATCGAATTATTAACTCTACTTAACGCTCTTTCTTTCAGAGGTCTTTGTTTTTTAGCTCCGTTTAGTGTTTTTTGATAAAAGTCCCAATTTGCTTTCTCTATTTCTGTAGATAATGATCCTGTAACATTATTTAATGTAGACCATCTAATTACCGTTTTTAGATCTTCTATATCTGTGGTTGCTAAAACATCTTGCAATACTCTCATATACTTTGGTTGTAAAACCATAACCGTATCTAGTCTCTTTTCTACCCCCAAATCTTTCATTAATTTCTCCCAATCTACAGAAGAGGTCATTTCTGAAAGTTGTTCCACACTTCTTGGATTATTAAAGTTACGAGCATCACGACTTTCTACTTTATCCAGTCTGGGAGTAGCTAATTTGGTTTCTATTGCTAAGATAGTTTCTGCTGCTTTGCGAGCTTCTTTTTCTGTATCTCCTATAAACTGAAGCATACGTGCGATATGATCTATATATTGCCCTCTTATTTCTTTCGATTTTTCATCCTGGTCCAAATAATAGTCTCTTTCTGGTAGCCCTAAGCCTCCGGTAGTTACATAAGGAGCATTTATAGTACTATTATTAAGATCAGGAAAAGAAGTAAATCCAAAAAATGGTGAAGAAGCAGCTATTTCTGTAGCTAATACCGATTGAATATCTTTGATACTCTTTATACCTTCAATTTTTTCTAACACAGGTTTTAAAGGGTTAATTCCCGCTTTATCACGTGCAACTGTATCCATAATAGATTCGAAAACAACCAATGCTTTAAACTGATCCGTTTCTGGAGTATATTTACCACTAGATTTTGCTTCTTCTAAGATTTTGAGTACATCATCATCTGTTTTTTTTCTCAGTACCCCAAAACCACCCCACCGCGTTCTATCCTCGGGGATCTCTGTAGTTTTCATCCAATTACCATTCACATAATTATAAAAGTCTTCTTTGGGATTAACAGTGGTGTCCATATTTTCAAGAACTATTCCCGGAATTTTCTCTACGTTGGCAATGTTTTCACTGGCTTCTTTTTTTGTTTCGTTTTTACAACTTACAAAGGCTATAATGAATAGTGATAAACATATGAGCTTCATTTTTGTATCCATTCTACTATTAAAATTAAGATTAGTTATTAGTTGATATCGTATACTTCTAAGATAAAATAGTGTACTTATCAGTATTGTAATTTATATAAAATGTAGAGTGAACCGGATTTCCAGGTATATTTTTAACGAAAAAATAAGATTTTACCAATGACCAATACCATATTTATAAATATTTCTTATTGAATGTATCTTTTTTGATATTTTGAGCTACAAAGCTCATATTTATGCTCTATTTGTGCTAACTCCTTTTCCAAAGTTCTCTCTCCTAGGCCTAACATCAACATTAAAGTAAAAAAACAACTATACTTTAATCCAAAAATCAAATTTTGGATTAAAAATCAGTATTCGAGATTAGTTTATTTTAATAACCTAGGGTCAAAATGAAAAGGTGCTATCTTAATAATTTTTACCTCATTAAATTTTGGGTGATTAGGGTTGATCAAAAGATTTTCTTCAAAAGGTATGATAATACTAGGTATTCTAAGACCTAAAAATTTTTCTTTGGCAATCCAATCCATTGTGAAATTTTGTGCTTCTAAAGGCGCTGGTATTTCATTCCAGTTATCGGGAAGTTTTTTTACATTTACTGTTGTAATCAATTCATCGGGTATTGATATGGTTACAATTACCATATCGTCTGGCAGGTATGCTGCTGGTAAATGTGCTAATACTTCGAGTGCCGAAAGAGAAGCTGTGGTACTGGTATACAACATAGCAACCCCCTTAGGGTTCCACCTTCCTCCTACTGTTTTCGCACCAATCCCTGTAAGATCTTTACTATATTTTTGCTTTGCTATCCTATATACAAGCATTATACAAAAATACCATGTTCTATACGAACCAACTCTTCATTAAGTAACTGAAAACCAAAAGTCGTATCTAAAAGATCTTTTGGCTTTTTCATTGCTAAAGCAACATTAGGATGGTCCATCCAGTTTTTAAATCGATCCAAATCTCCAAAAATATTTTCTCCTTTTGCATAAAGCTTAACCAATTGCAATACTCTGGCACTAGCTTCTGTACTTAATTTTTTATTTAAATCATAACGTTGAATGGTGCGTTCTGACATATGAAGTATCTCGGCCAGTTCTTTAATATCAAAACTAATAAACTTGGCAAGATGTAATAATGCTTTTTTATCAATTCCATTTCTGGATAATTCGATAAAATCATACATATTATGTAACGGAATATCGATATTTAGATATCGTAATAATCCCTTGTTCTCAAAACTGTCAAAACTTAACGGTGATACTGCACTCATTTCCATATACTTTTTGACAAAAATACAAAAAAAAATGACAACTGTCTCAATATTTATATAAAATAGAATCTAATACGGGTTTTACCTCATCTAATCTAGCCTCCATAGATTTTATAGCAACAGTAGAAAGGTATCTTCCCAAAGGTAATACAGGTTTGATCATTAGTATCTGTTCTTCATCCAAGTTTGTTTTTTTTATAGTAAGTGGTATGGCTGTGGGTTTCAGTTTAACGATATAACTATTTGCTAATTTCCTTACTCGTTCTTTGGTATGACCGTATCTCACATTTTGTAAGGTAGTGAGAGGAACTTCGTATTGTGTTTCTGTATGTTTTATTTTACGTTCTTCGCTATTAGAGGTAATCAAATACTTTATACTTATCTTGGTTGATAACTGTGGAAAAGAATCCTACAGTACTTTTCTAAAAACTTCTTCGACACCCTTAGAAACTCCTCCTCCTATATTATCATAATACCCAGCATCTGTATATTGATCTGCATATGACTTACCAGATTTAGTTACTTTTCTAACCTCTCCTACAGGGGTTATAAAAGGAAAAGCTGCATTTATTCTCATTGCTGTTAATAACCCTATAGACTTATCGGGATGACTAATTTGTAAATCATTTATAAAATCGTTAATTCCTGTAAGAGGTCTTAGGTGAGTATACGTTACAGGGCTTATAACTTTATATCCAACAGTTTGCGTATGTGTTGTATTGATTAATAATAACGGAGGAATATTTTGACTGGTAATCGAACTATCTTTGTTTGCAACATGCATATAGAAAGATAAAAACTCCTGTTTTAAAATATCTCTATCTTGATATTTATAATAATGTTGATTAGGTATAAAACCAATTAGATTGTAAATCGATATATCTTTATATCTTTATAATTATAATAATAAAAATACTTTAGAGCATTCCAGATCAAAAAAGCCGAAAGAATAAAAAGAAAGAAATACAAAGGAACCACAAACAAAAAAGCATCTGCCTGGTTAAGGATCAATAACAAATCGGTCGTTTGAGGAAAATACCATAAAGTTACATACAAAGCCAAAATAAAGAATAGACCAATAAGATTATTAGATACCTCTGCTAAAAATACTTTTAACCAAATACTAAATTGTTGAAAGAACAACAATGGCTTTATCATTATTACTGTTGATTTAAGTTTAAACTTTGCTATAAAACTAACGAATAAAAAAAAGACTTCTCTTTAAATTATTCATCTTTTTTTAAGCACTAAAAATCAATCGCTTACAAAAAACCAAAAAAAACTAAAAAAAAATTATTCATTAAACCCCTTGTATTTAGGGGCTTTTACGTAATTGATATAGTTAAACAGTAGTATTTTATCGATGATTAACACAAAAAAGTTACGTTTTTAGCATAAAATATTGTATATTGTCGTCGAATTCGTGTTTTACAACGATGAAATACAAAGATAAGTAAGTTTTTACTTACAGAAGTTTAACCTCAAAACCAGACTTTATGAAAACATTTTTACTCATATCGGTAATGCTTTTAAGTAGCGTTACATTCGCAAGTACCAAAATTGACATTTCTTATAAATTAATGTCAGTAACAGAAAACACCATTGTTGACGGATTAGATGAAAATACAGAAGAAGGTGTTATTTTTATAACTGAGAGCTTACACCTTGAAAATGGAGCTCGTATAGAAGTAAGAAATGCATGTTTAATTATCTTAGGAGACTTAACAGGTAATGGAATCATAGATATTGATGATAGTGCAACAGTTACTTTAGAAGGTGAAGAACAAGGAAGAATTACGTTTATAAATAGATTTTTGGCAGACGATACTTGTCAGCAAACTAAAGATCAGAAAGTTTTTAAGCATATCAGAGAAGTACCTAGAGGACTTACCTATAGCTTATATAATATGTCTGGAAGGTTATTAGATAAAGGAGAAGTTGATGATTATCTTCATGATTATGTTGATCCTAAAACATATATGATCAAAGTTGAAGGATATAAACTTACCAAGATAATTTTTAAGCAATAATATATATTCATTAAAAGTAAGGTTTAAAATCCGTGGTTATTGGAGCCACGGATTTTTTTATTGGTTTACATATCTTTTCCATTTATTTTATTAAAATAACATATGAATTTTTAGTAAAAACTCTTATATTTAATAATCTATACTCTTATTACCACTAAAAAAGCACGTAACATACTTGTAAAAAAGTAAAGTTACTACTTACCATTAATCACAAATTTAGTAAACAAAGCCCCCCATTAAACAATAAAAAACATCAATCAATATTGAAGTAAAAATTAAACCAATTTTATATTATGGCGAGAATATTATGGTTTAAATCTGAGATGTTTACATATACGATCTATGGAATAGCATTTGGGTTTATGTTTCCTATTTTGGCAACAATTATTGATCTTACGAAACATGAGATGGATTTTTCTTTGGAAGCTATTATAGCAATTCAAAAAAAATATCCTATCCACTATATCATTGATACAGCACCTTTGTTTTTAGGTTTTTTTGCATCATTAGCAGGTAGGCATCTAGATGAATTAAAGGAAAAAAATAAAGAAATTATAAAAGGGTCAAAATTTAAAGAAGATTTTTTGGCGAATATGAGCCATGAAATTAGAACTCCAATGGTAGGAGTCATAGGAATGATTGATTTACTTTCTAAAAACACAAAATTAAATAGTTTACAAAAAGAATATGTAAACACCATTCATCAATCTTCACTTAACCTTCTTGACATTTTAAATCAAATATTAGATCTTTCAAAAATTGAAGCAGGCAAATTTACCTTATCTCCTACCCATAGTAATATTAAAAATCTAATACGTCAAAATATAAGTTTGTTTTCTGCTTCTGCCAAAGCAAAAAACCTGAATTTGGTTTATAATTATGATCCAAAATTACCAGAAACAATAGTGGTGGATGAGCACAGATTAACTCAAATTATCTCTAACCTGATTGGTAATGCTATAAAGTTTTCTTTTGAAGGAGATATTCATGTATATTGCTCTTTACAGTCTAAGGTTGAAAAAGATTTACTACTTAAAATTGAAGTCAAAGACACCGGTATAGGAATCAGCAAAAAAGATCAGGAAACATTATTCTCTCGCTTCAGTCAATTTCATGACGCTGCTTCTTTTAATAGTAAAGGCAGTGGTTTAGGACTTACGATATGTAAAAAACTTGTTAGCTTAATGCAGGGTACCATAGGGGTCGAAAGCGAGTTGGAAAAAGGAAGTAATTTCTGGTTTACTTTTATGGCAAAGGAAAGCCCCCATACTCCTTCAGAAAAAGAAGAGTTATTTCAACTGTCTGAAACACAAAAGTACAAACTAAACGTTCTTTTGGTAGAAGATTCTGAAATAAGCATACTTGTATCCAAACAGATTCTTAAATACCTCGGTTGCACAGTAGAAATAGCTAAAGATGGCCTACAGGCAATAAATATTTTCGAAGAAAACACCTTTGATCTAATCTTAATGGATATTAACCTTCCAGAATTAAATGGGCTACAGACCTGTAATCTGATTCGTCAAAAATATAAAAAAGTACCTCCAATTATAGCACTTACCTCTAATGCACTTCCTGGGGATGCAGAACTTTATACTGCCAAAGGAATGGATGATTACATTACGAAACCATTTACAACAGAAATTATGAATATTAAACTAAAAAAATGGTTTGAAGAAAGTGTTCAAGAGTATTAATTTTTTAACCTAAAATCATGTTTTAACGTATTATAAATTAGGTTTTTTATTAAATTTCTTATCTTGTATTATACTTTTATCTAAATCATAAAAGCTATATTACACTTGTAATAAACTATATTTTTTACAACTTATGAGCAAGTATATTTTGTTAATTTATCATTTCAAGAATTAAACTCATAAAAGTCTATGATGAAATATAGTAAGTAATTCATTAGCAATTATTTGTCTATGTTCTTGCTGATTCAAGTTAGTATCGCAATTAGATAAATACAACTAAATATCCTAGCTATGAATAAGAATATAATTTTATTAGATAAATCACATAGGTTTTATCTACTTTTAAGCCTATTGATCATTTATTTTTCAGGAACCACGCAAGTATATTCCTATTTTCAAGACACCAATAATGATTATACAGAATATAAAGCATATGTACTCGATAGTCAAACCAGGTCTACGCTAACCTCTGCATCTATTTCTGTCATAGGCACCAATATTTCTACCGTAACCAATGATGAAGGAGAGTTTCTTTTGAAAGTATCAAATACCCTAGAAAATCCTAGTATTTTAGTTTCATATTTAGGATACCAGGATAGGATAATACCATTAACAGAATTTAATGGAAAAACTATTCAAATAAAGCTCACTCCATCTATTGTGGAGCTTTCTGAAATTAAAATAAGCCTTGCAGACCCAGAAACTCTTATACGTGAGGTTTTAAAGAGAAAAGGTAGTAATTATCTTGATCACAATACTATAATGACTGCTTTTTATAGAGAAACTATCAAAAGACGAAGAGCATACGTCTCTCTTTCTGAAGCAGTAGTAGATCTCTATAAAAATCCATATGGATCTCCTAAAACTGATCTCATTAAACTATTTAAAGCTCGTAAAAGCGCTAATTATAAAAAACTAGACACGGTAACTTTAAAATTACAGGGAGGCCCTACCAGCACATTGTATCTTGATGTAATGAAGAATCCAGAAATTCTTTTTACCAATAATATGACAGAAGTATATGAGTTTAGTTATGATAAATCCACTCAAATAAATGATAGGCGTATTTATGTTGTTAATTTTAAGCAACGACCAACCATTAAAGAACCATTATATTTTGGTAAACTCTATATAGATGCAGAAACATTAGCCATGACCAAGGCCAAATATAGTCTAAATGTTGAAGATAAAGATGAAGTAAGTAGAATGCTGGTAAGAAAAAAACCGCTGGGTGCCAAGGTACATCTTACGCTAGCTTCATATAACATTGACTATAAGCAAAAAGGAGGAAAATGGTATTATAGCTATGGAAGAATTGATCTTAATGTAAAAATAAAATGGAAGAGAAAACTATTTAATTCTACCTATAAATTAAATGCCGAAATGGCGATTACCAACTGGAAAAAGAATATTAATAATGAAACACTAAAGCTAAGAGATAGATTAAAATCATCTATTGTGATTAGCGATGCAGCTGCAGGGTTTTCTGATCCTATATTTTGGGGAGAATACAATGTAATCGAACCCGAAAAACCTATTGAATCTGCAATTAAAAAAATTCAAAAACAACTACAAAAAATAAACTAATTATCATGTAAAACAAAGATGTATCTAATAAATAGGTATTACCATGTACACATTTATCAATTGCAATTCAATTTTATTACTTTTACGCGGGGAAATAAAAACAATTGTAATAGCATCCATCAAAAGGAGTCTATTATACAATACAACACTTTTGGTATCATAAATGAATAGAATATGTCTTGTTATAATTTTTTGTATCATTACAGAAGTACTTTTTGCGCAAAAACTTATTGACTCTATCTCACTAAGAGAAGATTTTAATGTTTTTGAAAAAATTCTAAAAAAAGGTCACCCTGCATTGCATGATTACATCGATCAGGATTCTTTGGATTATATGTTTGAAAGCACAAAAGAGTCTTTAGCATTCGCAAGTTCTGACATAGATTTATATAAAAAAATACTTACTATATCAAGTAAGATCAAAGACGGAAATCTTCAGGTTCTCTTTCCTAATACGATAGGGACCGATCAATATTATTTCCCGTTAATTACAAAAATAATTAATCGCCAATTATATACTGATACAGATGATTTTGATATCCCCATCGGTTCCAGGATTAACTTAATAAATGACAGAAAAATTTCTACCGTCTTAGAAAAGTTAAAAAAATATGTTTCAACTTATGGAAATAACACCTCTCGAAAGTATAGAGAAATTGAACTAAAATTTGGGCTCTACTTTGCTTATGAATTTGGAATCCATAAAAAATTTATAATTCAATATACAACGCCTGATGGAATAGACACTACAAAGGTAATTCCCGCAGAATCTTTTGTAAAAGCAACTAGAAGAAATACAAATCGAAATTCTTATTTCGCTAATTTTCATGATCAACAAAATGGCTTTAGTTATTATAGTTCTTTTATTTCTGGTAACAGCCCGTTTGTTTATTATAAAAAAGAACTAAATACTGCTGTTTTAGTAGTAAATTCATTCAATGGTGATACCCGAGTCTTTAAATCAAATCTAACCAGAATTTTTAAAGAAATTAAGAAAAAAAAGGTACGACACTTAGTCATTGATATTAGACGTAACAACAATGGTTTTAGGGCCAATGCTATTCAGTTGTATTCTTTTATTGCTACTAATATTTTTAAGCAAAGAATAAGTGAATATGTAGCCACCATTAATATTCCTGAAAAAAAACATCTCGTAAGAACTTTTTATAATGAAAAACAATTTTTAAAAGATAAATTTAACTACCACCCTATTTATGATGGTTGGAAAATTACTTTTGATGATATGGAAACAATTATGGTTCCTGATAAACATAGATTTAAAGGAAACATCTATGTATTAATAAGTGGTACTACTTTTTCTGCAGCATCTACTTTTGCTCTCAATGTAAAAAATGATACCACCGCCACATTAGTTGGAGAAGAAACTGGAGGGGGTTATTATTTCTCTACAGGAGAGTTTCCTGTATACTACGAGCTTCCAAATACGAAAATTGGTTTAATAATGTATCTAGAAAAAATCAACCATTATATTAAAGATACTACTATTGCAAAAGGAAGTGGAGTGCCACCAGACAAACATATATTGCTTACTACAGAAGATTTAATTAACGGTACAGACCCAGAATTAGATTATATTTTCAGGCTTATTAAAGGATAGGTAGTATGTACTTTTCATCTAACCAATATACGTATTAACACTGGTGATCAACTTACAAGAATTATGCAACATTTGCTTAAACCTTAGTGCTATTTCCTCGTCATTAAACTTCATCGCTTCACTAATACTATTTGACAATACCAACTCGCCAATAAGGTATTCTACAAAATAACTTTGATCATCAGTTAAAAGTACATATTCTGTCATAGAAAGTTAATTTCTCACGAACTCAAAAGGATTCAAATCAAGTTCGAAATATGTGATAAAAATAAGACTTAGGAGTATGTAAATAGTACGCCCTTCCAAATACTTTTTCACAGAAGTATTAACAATTAATAGTAACTTTGTATTTTTATCAAAATCATCATTTATGCCAGATAAACTCATAGATTCTTATATTCGTATTGATCAAGCCAATTCTGAAGACCCTAATAAAGAAGAAATTAATAAGGTTCTTGTTCCAAAAGAATTTCTCTATGGGCAGCGAATGACCGAAACCCTTGACCTTTTTGAGCCTGATGCTTCTGAAGCTTTAAAAATTGCAGCAAGAGCGCAACATATATGTAGATGGCAAATACCTCGTGATAGCTACCCAATGGATCGTGTTGGGTATTTAAAATGGCGTGAAGAACTGAAGACTTTTCATGCAGATAAAGTATCAGAAATTCTTAAAACTGTTGGGTATTCTGAAGAAACCATTATGCGGGTACGTTTTTTGATTCAAAAGAAAAAATTAAAGAAAGACGAAGAAACACAAACTTTAGAAGATGTTATTTGCCTGGTCTTTCTTAAGTATTATTACGAAAGTTTCTTGGCAAAACATACCGATAAAAAAGTAATTGATATTCTACAAAAAACATGGCGCAAAATGTCTGAAAAGGGTCATCAGGCTGCGTTGCAACTTTCTTATTCTGATAAAGCATTGGATTTGGTTAAACAAGCAATATCTTAAACAGATATTATATCACTACTTTTTTTTTACCAATCGGTCACGATAGTATTCTATAATACCATCTATAGGTCTTCTTACAATATTACCCAAAGTAAGGTTATTGGGTAGTAACACTCCTTTTATAATATCTTCACTAAAATGAGCAATAGAGCCAATAAAGTGAATAGGTACCCCTTGAGATTCTGGGAAGCACAATACTCTTGTTTCTACAAACTCTTGAATACCCTGCGAAAGTATTTTATCAAAATACGTATTTCGCTCACGTGTAAAAATAAATTCAGCAAATGATGCCAAATACGTATTTGGATTATCTTTTTTATAAAGATTTTCTTTAATTGCGTCAGAAGACAGGTCAAAATCTTGTTCAAATTCTGTTGCTATCTCTTGCGGCATTCTTTTATAATAATAGTCACAAATTAACTTCTTACCAAAGTAATTTCCACTTGCTTCATCCATCAAAACATATCCTAAAGAATCAACAGACATATGTATTTCTTTACCATCATAATAGCAGCTGTTAGATCCAGTTCCCAAAATACAAACCACGCCTGGTTCTGTGGTAGCTGCATAAACCGCTGCAATAATGTCTTCTTTGACTTCAACCACAGAAGCATTTCCAAAAAAATCTTCAAAAACCTTTTTTAGCATCGCAGTGGGTTTTTGAGTACCACACCCTGCTCCATAAAAATGAATGGTTTCTATCTGATCTTTATGTAAAAAGAGTTCTTCATTTTCTCTCAGCCTCTTCTCTAATAGAGTCTTTTCAAAAACCGCAGGGTTTAAACCTTTTGTTCGGGTTTTAAAAACAATCTCTCCCATATCATCAAGAAGAATCCAATCACATTTGGTTGAACCACCGTCTGCTAGTAAAATCATTTAATGTTAATTTGATATTCGTAAAAGCAAGTTTTTATAATTCTTAGGTACTCTTTCTTAGAATTTTAAGTTCGTGCCTATAAATTTCCAACGTATGCTGATAGTTCTATTAGTTTTGTAGAATACCCATATTCGTTATCATACCATGCTACAAGTTTAAAGAAATTATCATTAAGAGCTATCCCTGCAGAAGCATCAAATACAGAAGTTTTTGACTCTCCTACAAAGTCTTGCGAAACTACAGGCTCTTCTGTATATCCAAGAATTCCTTCTAATTCGGTTTCTGAAGCTTTTTTCATAACGGCTTTAAGCTCCTCATATGATACAGATTTTTTTGTTCTAACCGTCAAATCTACCACAGAAACATCTACAGTAGGAACTCTAAATGCCATACCGGTTAACTTTCCTTTTAATGCAGGTATTACCTTGGTAACCGCAACCGCAGCACCGGTTGTAGAAGGAATAATATTGTTAATAGCACTTCTACCTAATCTATAATTTTTCTTTGAAGGAGCATCTACTGTTGATTGCGTAGCAGTAGATGAGTGTACAGTTGTCATCAAGCCTTCTTCGATACCAAAATTGTCATTAATAACCTTGGCCAATGGTGCCAAACAATTTGTTGTACAAGAAGCATTAGAGACAATGGTATCAGAAGCTTTCACCTCTTGATGATTTACTCCCATTACAAACATTGGTGCATCTTTAGAAGGAGCCGAGATAACAACCTTCTTTGCTCCTGCTTTTAGGTGTGCATTAGCAGTTTCAAGCGTTGTAAAAATTCCTGTACATTCTAGAACAATAGCTACTTGTGCAGCATCCCATTTAAGGTTTTCAGGATTTCGTTCGGCGGTTACTCGAATTTCTTTTCCATCTACCACAAGGCTTCCATTCTTTACCTCAACGGTTCCATCATATCTGCCGTGTACAGAGTCATACTCTAACAAATATGCCAAATGTTCTACCGGCAACAGATCATTGATTGCAACAATTTCTAAATTATCTTGTTTTGCGGCAACCCTAAAGGCTATTCTACCTATTCTTCCAAAACCGTTAATTCCAATTTTCAACGTACCCATTATTTAAATTTTTAGTTGTGTTAATAATAATTCTGATGTGGTTATATTGTGAAAGCTATACCGATGTGATATCGGCTACTTTTATTAAATTATCATGTTTTTGCACTCTCTTTTCTAATGCATCAATAAGAGGGACTATGGTTACTTCTTTATGTGCAATACCTACCATAACTCCTTGTTTTCCATCTAGCAATACTTCTACTGCTCCTACTCCCAGTTTACTCGCTAATACTCGGTCTGAACAGCTAGGTGGGCCACCTCGTTGTATATGCCCTAACACAGAAACTCTTACTTCGTAATCATCCAAGTTTTCTTCAACATATTCACCCAATTCGAATATATTTTTACCCGATTTATCTCCTTCGGCAACTACAATAATACTTGAAGTCTTTCCTGTTTTTTTACTCTTTTTAAGAGATTCTAAAAGCCGTTCTACACCCATATTCTCTTCAGGAATAAGAATTTCTTCTGCTCCTGCTCCTATCCCTGCATTAAGTGCAATATCCCCCGCATCACGCCCCATAACTTCTATTAAGAACAATCGATTATGAGAACTTGCAGTATCTCTTATTTTATCAATAGCCTCTACTACAGTATTTAAAGCAGTATCATAACCTATTGTATAATCAGTACCATTAATATCATTATCTATAGTAGCAGGAATACCTACTACCGGAAATTGAAATTCTTCAGACAACTTTAATGCACCCGTAAAGCTTCCATCTCCTCCTATTACAATAAGGGCATCAATAGCATTATCCACCAGATTTTTATGAGCCTTCTCTCTTCCTTCAACAGTTCTAAATTCTTGCGAACGGGCAGATTTAAGAAAGGTCCCTCCTTTATTAATAATATTTCGCACAGAACGTGCATTTAATTCTTCAATATCATTATTGATAAGACCATCATACCCTTTAAAAACGCCATAACATTGTACCTCATAATAGCTACACGCTCTTACTACAGCACGTATAGCAGCATTCATACCAGGAGCATCTCCTCCCGAAGTTAATACAGCAATATTTTTAATGTTTTTTGTCATCGAAGCCAAATCTATCGTTATTGAGAGTAATAACCTAATTCTATCAAAAACTACAACGTTTTCGGTTGATAAGTTCAGGGGTTATTTAAAAAAAGTAGCCTCATAGAAAGTGATTATGTTAAAAAAACGTTCCTTATCAGAATATTTTAACAGTAGTAAAAATTACTTTTCTTTTAAAAGCACAAAGTCGCATAAATATTCTCACTGTTGCTAGTGTTTTTTTACATATTTCTTCACAAGCATCCGAAAGTTTTTTAAAATAGTGAATAAACCTTTATTTCCCCTTTTACATATGTTGTTATTCTATATTTGTGATGAAAATAAGTCATCTTTGAACTTCATTTTTTGTTGATTTGGAGGCTTTGCTTTTTTAACCTTTGTATCGATTTGATTGCACACATAGTCTAGGCCGAGATAAAAACATAAGCAATTCCTTATTTTTTCCACGAAATTAGAAAAAGCATGTTTTTTCTTAGCTATAATCCGCACAATGAGTTGTAGCAACAAGTAATTTATCAGGGCTACATAGATTTGAGACTTCATGGCATTTTTTGATGTGCCAAGAAAAGTTTTGATCTGTAAATTTTGTTTTATTGATTAGTGAATATCCGTTTTCGCTCATAATCCAGTAATTCCTGATATTACCAGCTTATCGAATAGTTTTTCTTCAAAATATCTTTCTATTAAGTTTATAAACAAATTCGTTTAGGTAAAGCTGTAGGTATTCCCCTTTTATTTTGTGATAGTTTCCTAATAAATTTCGTTTGGCATTACTTATAGTTATATGTACCCATTTCAAAGTCTCTTTAGTAGTATCGTTATCTGATTTTTCACTAATATGGAGCTCTACCAAATCTGCAATATCAACATATGAGGTGCTTTTATCAGTAAAAACAATACTTTGTTCATTATAAGGATTCTTTGAGAGTATCATTTACACCTTCAGCCTTATGATCTGTAAGTACTTTAGCTTTAAAACAAAGATATTGGCGATCTTTTTTACCAGTTTTGGGATCTTCCAAAGGAATTGATTCTGCCATAATCATTACATTTTGTTTTCTTAATGCACCACGAACTCTTCTACCTTTTTGTTGCTCTATTTCAGAAGATTCAACCGTAAAATAACCTTCATCCATTTCTATCATAACTCCTAATGTATAGCGAGCATCCCTGTTGCTCATCGCTTTACGGAGTTTGTGAACCATAGCCCAAACTGGCTCATATCTTTTTAGACCAAGCTGCTTCTGGATTTCTTTTGAAGAAAATCCTTTTTTAGTAGTAGTCATCAAAAACATCGTCTTATACCATATCATAAAAGACAGATTAGAATTTTGCATACTAGTACCCCTTCGTAAAGAAGTACGACCTCGGCAAGATTTACATTCATAACTCCAAACAGCTTTTATCCAATAATGCTCATTATGACCACAGCGTTGACATTTCACTCCAATCTTATCTCTTTCTTCTTTAAAATGAAAACGACAAGCTTCTTCTCTATCAAAATGAGCGGTAAAAATGAAAATATTCATAGCGTCGTTTTTAGATAAAATAAAGCTTTTTATATAATGAGTAGTAATTACTGATATTCATAAAGAATTAAACTTTTTTCAGATAATAATAAAGAGCCTTGAAAAACTTTTTCAGGGCCCTTTATATATCTAAAAGGATGCGAGATGCTATCAGAACACTTCTATAAACAAATCGGGAGCTATTATAGCTCCCGATTTTACTAAACAATTTGATGATATCTCCTATATGGAGTGTAATTATATTACCTTCTTACTATAACTCTTGCTATACCAGTTCTGCCATTATTATTAATATTAAGCAAATACAATCCATTAGCTAAAGAACTTACATCTAGATTAGTGGTAGTTCCTTCTCCTATATTCTGTATTGTACGATCTAATACTCTTGTACCGCTACTGTTATATAGCTGTACTATTGCAGATCCACTCACCTCGCTGCTCCATTTCACAATCACATCATTAACAACTGGGTTTCTAACAATTGTAAAGAAAGATGTTTCTACAGACAATGACTTTGCAGCTGTTATATTAATAGTATAATCTTCATACTCTCCATAACGCACATCATTAGTACCTGTATCACATGGGTTCTTTTCCAGAGGATAATATGAAACTAACAGTCGCATTCTAATGTCCCCTGCCGTCGCATTTTGTGGTACCGTAACAGAAACCTCTCCTACCAAATTACTTGTTTTGGCAAGTTCAAGACTCTCATCTGCATCTGCAAAGTCTCCATCTCTATTCCAATCGAAGAAAGCATAAACCTCATCGCTTGCTCCTCCTTGATAACCAATGATATCAACTCTAAGATTATGACTAGTTCCTGCATTTACTGTAGCAGATATCGATGTAAAGTCATCATACCCACTGGCATTTCTAACAGAAGAATTATTAATCCCTGCAAAAGTAACATTAGTTATTCCTTCTGGTCCAGCATTACCATCTGCAGAACAATATGTAGGTGCAGGTATTGTAGTACTAGTTGTTGTTACATTTACTGTGTTACTGGACACTGACTCATTTCCTAAGGCATCTTTAGCTATTACAGAAAAGGCATATGTCGTATTCGCCGTTAATCCCGTTACATTATAAGAAGTACCAGTAACCGTAGTTAAATGAGTCGTTCCTTGGTATACATCATATCCTGTTACTCCTACATTATCTGTAGATGCGTTCCAATTAAGGATTAAGGTAGTTGGCTCTACACTTGATGCTGTTAAATTAGTTGGTGCACTTGGTGCTTGTGTATCAGAAGCTTGCTGTGTTGTTACATTTACTGTATTACTAAAAGTTGATTCATTTCCTGCTGCATCCTTGGCTTTTACCGAGAAAGCATACGCTGTACTAGCTGTTAGTCCAGATACATCATAGGTTGTACCCGTTACAGTAGCTAATCTGGTTGCTCCTTGATATATGTCGTATCCTACAACACCAATATTATCAGTAGATGCTATCCACCTCAAATGTAAAGTCGTTTGTGTTACACTAGATGCAGTCAAACTAGTAGGTGCACTTGGCGCCTGTGTATCAGAAATATCTCCATCACCCACGACGATATTGTAATCTTCTACTTCTCCATAGGCTATATTAACACATGGACTATTACCGTCGGCAGCATTATAACCTAATACAATACGCATTCTGGTCGTTCCTTCTGTTGCTGTACTTGGTACTGCAATCGATAATTCACGAATCGCATCGGTAGTTTTTGTAGTTATCTCAAACTTCTCACCTGCATCGGTAAAGTCTCCATCGATATTCCAGTCAATCCAAGCATAAACTTCATTATTGGCTCCTCCCTGCCATCCGGTAAACGTAACTTTTAAGTTATGAGAAGCTCCTCTTGAAACACTAGCTGTAGTACCTGAGGTATTATCCTGATATCCATCTGTCGCTTTAGTTGTAGTGTTATTGATCCCTGCAAAGTTGACATTTGTAATATAATCATCTGCATTGTTATTACCTTTCATATCACAATAGATAGGTGTTATACCACCTGCAGTAGTTACATTTACAGTATTACTAGATGCTGACTCATTACCTGCAGCGTCCTTAGCTTTTACAGAGAAAGTATATGCAGTACCGGCTGTTAAACCTGTTACATTATAAGAAGTACCTGTTACAGTCGTTAATCGGGTAGTTCCTTGATATACATCATATCCTACAACACCAATATTATCTATAGATACCAACCAATTTAAACTTAGTGTTGTTTCGGCTATATTAGTAGCTTCCAAATTACTTGGTGCACTTGGTACTTCTGTATCTGATGCGTTAGCAGTTGTTACATCTAAGGAAGTATTAGTTGATTCATTACCTACCGCATCTGTAGCCTTTACAGAGAAACTGTACGCTGTACCTGCTGTCAAACCCGTTGCATTATAAGTTGTACCAGTAACTGTGGTTAATCGTGTAGATCCTATATACACATCATATCCTGTAACTCCTACATTGTCTGTTGAAGCTGTCCAACTTAAACTTAAGGTCGTTTGAGCTACATTAGAAGCTACTAAATTGGTTGGTGCGCTTGGTGCTTGTGTATCCACAGGAGCAGTTCCACCAACAGTTACGGTATAATCCTCTACTTCACCAATCCCGTTATTAGTACCACAAGGGTCTGGAGCAAAAGTATAACCTGAACGAACACGTAGTCTTAGGTTTGTATTCACCACTGCATCAGCTGGAGGTGTTACCGTTGCCGTATATGCTACTGCACCGGATTTTTTTAGTATCACATCTTCTGGATTTAAAAAGTCTTTATCGTTATACCAGTCTATCCAAGCCATTACATGATTAGGATCCCATTGTGCATTAAGTGTTATCGTTAATGTCGTAGATTGTCCTTTTTGCAAGTTGGTACTTTGTGCTGTAAAGTCATTATATGGATTGTGAGTTGTAGATGTATTATTTATACTTCCGAAACTTACATTCGTAATATTTAATGTATTGTTGGTATCATCTGTTTGAGCAGCGCAAATTTCGGTAAATACCTGGCAAGGTGCACATGCCCCACCACAGTCTATTTTATCTTCATTTCCGTTTTTAATTCCATCGTCACAAGTTGGGCATATTTCACAAGATGTTCCTCCACAATCTATATCGGTTTCATCTCCATTTTGCTCTCCGTCATTACAAGAGGCATTAGAGATTCCTATTTTCACTTGATAATCTTCTACTTCTCCTCGTGTATTAGCAGTTCCACAAGGTAAGTTACTGTTATTATCATCTACTCTTAATCGCATTCTGGTTACTCCTAATTTGGCATTCGATGGAACATTCACAGTTATTTCACCTACTCCATTAGAAGTTTTAGTTACTACTACTGCCTCATTCTGATCTGAAAAATCATAGTCGTTATTCCAATCGAACCATGCATGAATTTTGGCAGCAGAACCACCATTCCATCCAACTACATTGACCTTTAACGGGTAACTTTTTCCTTGAGCTACAAAAGCTGTATGCCCTGTATAATCTGTATATCCAGTCTCATCTCTAGAAGATGAGTTATCGATTCCAGCAAACTCTACTTTAGTAATACCTTCGGTACCATGAGTTCCTTTGGCAGTACAATAGGTTTGTACATCGTCAGAGTCTATAGATCCGGCTTTTATACTAGCGTTAGGAATACCTTGAATACCATATTCTAAAATCTCACAGGTTCTTCCTCCGGTACCCACTCTAAGCCTAAACCATCCATAATGCATTTTACCTGATCGTTGCATTCTTATTCCAACATATGCAGTTCTTCCACTCCAGGTTGTAAATGTTTTAGAATGAATCATATGTTGCCCTCTTTCTTCATTAAACTCTCTTGCCGATTGCCATGTGCTATTAGGTCCAATTACTGTTCCTGCACTCAATGGTGTCACTTCATAATTAGCATTGGCGACAACATCTCTACCAAAAGAGATTAATTTATCTCCAGGAAAATCATTGATCTCTGCATTATAATCCTGGAACATATATCCCTGGTTTATATTAGATAAACTATAACTAGCTGGCATTACTACTACCCAACCTCCATTGGTCGGAGTTGAACCTGTATTATATCTATTAACAGGGCTTACTTCTTGAGAAAAAGCACCTCCTATATATTCTACATTTAAAGGAAATTCTTTGAACTCTACCTGAGATCCCGCACCATTGGCGAAAATTTCATCCTTAAATTTTACTCTAATATTCTTTACATAGCCATTTGGAAATTGTGCCCAATTGCTATTTTTTGCTATACCCGTCATAGACAACTTGATTTGTCTAGAATTGGTCACGGTAGCTTTAAAATTTAATCCATCTGGCACATTGGTTACCGTATAGTGAGTACCAACAACCAAATTACCAGATACTGATAAATTAGCATCTTTTACATCAACAGTAATTTCGTTACCAATGGTACCATCATTCTTTTCTGATTCAAGGAAACGATCACTAGAGTACACTAAGTTTGGTACTGCTACTTTTGCTTGTATCGATTTTCCTGGATCTGGATTTAAACCAAAAGTGGTTAGTTCTGCATATTCTCCATTAGAAGATACTCTTATTCGTAACCAACCATATACATGACCTCCTGTAATTGTAGGTATTCTAATTGCTGCATACCCAGTTCGGCCATTCCATGCAGTATAATTAGGTCCTGTTACTACTGGTGGTGACAAATGTGCTACTTGCTTACCTATCCATTCTCCAGAAGTGGTAGCACTAATTACTGTACCTTCTGTTAAGCTTTTTACATTAATTGTACCTGGATTACATAATAATTCAAAGTCCATTGAATTATTATCCAATCCAATGGTATTACCATTATAGTTACGTACTCTTGTTCTAAACTGTCCTCCAATAACCAAAGAATTAAACTCTGAACCAATCGCACTTACATAATCATGTGTCGAACGTCCTGCTGTAATGGCAGGAGAATACATTTCATAGTAAGGTGTATAAGGATCAATAAAGTTAACGTTATATTTTCCGGTTTGAGAGAATAATGAACCAACACCTCCTACAATTGCAGGATTTAATAATGTAATACTAATCTCTTTAGAATCTGCCTCACTATGATTGGTTGCATTACCAGTAAAAGTGATATATGCATTTTCATTATCTTCTACTGTAATTCTAGGAGTCAAACCGCTAGGTACTCCTGTTGCAGTAAAGTGAACTCCCTCTTGCATCTGCCCTGTTACAGCAAATTTAGCTCCGCTAACTGCTTTTAATCTTTTCTTATTAAGGATGCTTCCGTTATTATTGTCAAAACCTTCTATAAAAGCCAAGGCCTGATCCACTGCGGTATCATCACTTCTTTGGAAAGTAAATATTACCCTTGGGCCCAAGTCTGCTTGTTGTGTCCCGGTAGCTATAAGGTTACTATCTTGCCATAAAGTAATACGTGCTTCATGTTGTAAACTAGCTTCCATTCTTGCTACCTGTCCTTTGGTAAACATAGACTCACAAGGGTTATAATCCATATGGTTCTGATAATTGATCAATTGACCAAAACAATTGGTTACTCCCGTATTACATGTATTTCCAGCTCCTGTGGCTTGCCCTGATGTACAAGGAGGTGTATCAGCTACCCCATCACCTTTATCATCTCCAGATACACAACCAGCGTTAAAGGTATGATGTAGGTTAAGGAAGTGTCCAAATTCATGTGTTAAAGATGATGCTGGTGGTTCATAAATCAAATACTTACCATTATATACTACCCTTGCCGTACCTGCATCAGACATACTTTTAAGAGGGAACCAAGCAATACCAGAGTCAGTATCACTACCAGAATTAACCACTTCCTGAATATGCACATTAAAATACTTATAGTTATCCCATGCATATTTTGCTATTTCTTCATCATTAGTTTGAAGACCAAACCCTTCTTTTCTTTCGTGATAAATGATTCCTGTTGTAGTATTACCATTTGGATCAATCTGAGCCAACCTAAATTCAATATTCATTCCCCCTTCTATGGTACTAAAAGAGTTATCTACTGCATCATTAAACCCCTTAAAATCGGCATTAATATTAGCTAACGATTGTTTCACTCTTTCATCGGTAATAGTTCTTGATTCACCTGTTCTTGGGTTGTCAGAATAATTTGCATCATAAATATGGAACACTACCGGAATGATATATGGACCGGCTTTAGCATTTCTACTAAAGGTTCTTCCTCTTAATGCTATTTCTTCTCTAATTTTTTTCTCAAAAGCCTGTTGACGTATAACCTCTTCTGGATGGTTTTCCAGATATTTACTCATCCTTTGATCAAAAGGACATGATTGTTCCTGTGCGGTGATTGATGCCATAGAAAACAGCAACATAATTAGTAATAAGTTGTAGTAAATTTTCATAAAAACGTAAAGTTTGTGTTAAATAAAGGGCAAATTTACAATTACCTATATTTTACAGATAGCATTAAATTACCCGAACATAATACTAAAGAAACCAATCGTAAGTAAATTCTTATTTTTATGTAGGTTTTTTAGATACCGACAGCACTACTTATTTACGGAAAAACATTAATACAAAACAGACAAAACACAAAGAACATCGGGCACACGTCAATATTTTCACATTTGAGTACGAAAAATCCATTACACCTCCTTAAAATCTAAGAAAACGACTATGCCAATACATTTCATCACACTAAACATCTTATCTTACAACAATATCAATCAACGTCAAAAAACGACATTTTATGGATTCAATCTTAAACTATATACACTCTAAAAAAACCCTTACAAAAACAAATCGGGGACAAAAAAGTCCCCGATTTTTACTATACCGATAAGTATCGTGTTTAATTACTATAAACTATTTAACTACCTTCCGATCATAACTCTTTTCGTTTCTTGTTGATTTTGATTTTGAATTTTAGCGAAATACAATCCATTAGACAAAGCACTTACATCTATAGAAATAGTATTTTCTCCTATATTTTGAATTGCACGATCCAATACTTTTGTACCATTACTACTATACAATTCTAATTTAGCAGATCCACTTACTGTACTATCAAATTTCACTCTTAAATCATCCCCGCTTTTAACTGGAATATTAACTATTTTAAAGAAAGACGTTCTTAGCGATAATGACTTAGCTGCCGTAATATTAAGAGTATAATCCTCATACTCTCCATAGCGAACATCATTAGTACCGGTATCACATGGATTCTTTTCCAACGGATAGTATGACACTAACAATCGCATTCTAATATCTCCTGCTACTGCCGTTTGTGGTATAGTAACTGAAATTTCTCCTACAAGATTACCTGTTTTGGTTAGCTCAAGACTCTCATCTGCATCTGCAAAGTCTCCATCGCTATTCCAATCGAAGAACGCATAGATTTCATCATCTGCTCCACCATTATACCCTGCGATATCTACTCTTAGGTTATAACTGCTTCCTGCGTTTACATTTCCTGATATAGAAGTAAAGTCATCATATCCACTTGCATTTCTAACAGATGAATTATTAATTCCTGCAAACGTAACATTGGTTATTCCTTCTGGACCTGCATTACCAGTAGCACTACAATACGTAGGACTTGGATTTGTTGGAGATATTCTATCTACGGTAATCGAATTGCTAGATACATCAAAATTACCTGAAGCCAAACTACTATCTGTGATTGCTTTACCAACTGCATTTAAAGTCCCTTCATAAGCAATACCATATACTTTACAGATACCTACAGTAGCTCCTTCGAAGTCATGCGAAGCTGTTTCAACTACTAATACATTATCATTAGCATCAGTAATTAAGTACGAATAATTTGTTCCTGAAGAATTTGCATTGGTAAAACTAATAACATCTGCAATACCATCACCGGTTATCGTAGTAACTTGTATCTGATTATCGTTTGTCACTACAGTACCTCCATTCACAGTAGGAGTAGTTTGCTGTGTAGTAACATTTATAGAGCCACTATTTGCAAAATTACTTGCTGCATCCAATGCTCTTACAAAGTAAGTATATGTAGTTCCTGCCGTTAATCCAGAATCATTGAAAGAAGTAGTGGATACTGTACCTTGACTTTGATTATTTCTAAACACTTCATAACCCGTAACACCAACATTATCTGTAGCGGCATTCCATGTTAATATCAAAGTGGTTTGTGCAACATTAGATGCCACTACATTAGTAGGAGATGTAGGTGCCTGAGTATCTACAGGAGTCGAACCTCCTATAACAACTGTATAATCTTCTACTTCATTACCATTATTAGATGAGGTGCCACAAGGATCAGGGTTACTAAACCATTTATAACGTACTCTTAACTTTGTTGCCCCACTTTGAGCATCATTTGGTACAGTAACGTTAGCAGTTTCTCCTCCCGAACCTGGAGACTTCATCAACACTTCTTCTCCTGCATCTTCAAAATCACCGTCTCTGTTCCAGTCAATCCATGCTCCAACTACATTAGAGCTCCAATTACTTAATGCTGGATTAGGATTTACGGTTAAAGAAAGTGTTTGTCCTTTGGTAACATTGGTGCTCTGCGATGTAAAATCAGAATAAGCACTATTACCACTGGTATTATTAATATCACCAAAAATAACTTCGGCAATATTATTCCCTCCTTGGTTACCAGCATTACAATAACCGGTAGGTAATGTAGGATCTGGATTTGTAGTATCACTATCTGTAGTGACATTTATAGCACTACTATTTGTAGAATTACCAGCCGCATCCAATGCTCTTACAAAGTAAGTATATGTAGTTCCTGCCGTTAATCCAGAATCATTGAAAGAAGTAGTGGATACTGTACCTTGACTTTGATTATTTCTAAACACTTCATAACCCGTAACACCAACATTATCTGTAGCGGCATTCCATGTTAATATCAAAGTGGTTTGTGCAACATTAGCCGTTGCTAGATTAGTAGGGGATGAAGGTGATTGGGTATCTACAGGAGCAGATCCCCCAATAGTAATGGTATAATCTTCTACTTCTCCAAGACCTGTTCTTGTACCACAAGGACTAGGTATATCGGTATACCCTGCACGCACTCTCATTCTTAGACTGGTGTTAATCACAGCATCTGCAGGAGGCGTTACACTTGTAGAATAGATTGCTCCAGATGGTCCTTTTCCCGATTTCTGCATCACTACATCCTCTGTATTTAAGAAATCCTTATCATTATACCAATCTATCCAAACCATCACTTGATTAGGATCCCAATTATTATTAAGAGTTACTGTCAAAGTAGTTGACTGCCCTTTCTCTAGATTAGTAGTTTGACTTGTAAAATTATTATAAGAATTATGTATAATTGTAGAATTATTAATACTACCAAAACTCACATTAGTTATATTTAGAGTATTATTAGCATCTGTTGTTTCGGCAGCACAAATTTCGGTAAATACCTCACAAGGTTTACATGAACCACCGCAATCTATTTTTTCTTCATCACCATTTTTAATTCCATCTTCACAAGTAGCAATCTCTTCATTAGAAATAAACATTCCATAATCTTCTACTTCTCCAGTACCTGTAGATCCACAATCATTCGTATTATTACTTCTGGATACTCTAAAACGAATACTAGAACCTTCTAATAAAGCATTTGTTGGCACTGTTACTGTAGCTTCTCCTGTAGTTTGCCCATTAGGAATATCTAACTCAATTCTTTCACCGGTATCTCTATAATCTTTATCCTGATTCCAATCAAAGAATGCATAAATTTCATTGGTACTATTTCCAGAAATTTCAACTTTAATGTCATACGATTCACCTCTTACCAATTTTGCTACATTATCTGATTGATCATCATAACCAGAATCAGGTCTTGCCGTAGAATTATCAATATTGGCAAAAGTTACCCGTTTGATATGATCTGGCCCAAAAGAACTACCTGCTGTACAATAATCCTGAACACTATTAGATGTTAATTCTCCTGCTCTAATATCGGCTTCAGGGATTCCACTAATTCCGTATTCTTCAACCGTGATCTGTGTACCATTTGAGCTTACTTTTATTTTAATCCATCCATAATGCATTCTTCCTGATCTTCTTATTCGAACTCCAACATATGCCGTTCTACCTCTCCACGCAGTGTAAGTATCAGAGATCAGCATGTGTTGCCCTCTTCCTAAATGATATTGTCTACCTTGTTTCCAAGAACTATTTGGCCCAATTAATACTCCTTTATTTAAAGGAGTTAATTCAAAATTATTATTCGCAACAGCATCTTTTCTAAAAGAAATAAGTTTAATACCAGGGAATTCATTATTAGTATTAGAAGCCGGATATTCCTGAAATTGATAGCTCGAAGATCTATTTGAAAGTTGATCAGTAAAATTAATCATAGTAAACTGACCAGGGGGAGAAGACAACGATTGCCCTACACTAAAAGTAGCTCTGGCAACATTGTTTCCTATATAAGATTTACCTATTTTTTCGATCCCAAAATTAAAATCTTTAAACTCTACATTAGGATTGACAAATGCTACGTCCAAAAATTTGAATTTAATATCTCTAACTGCAGCCCAAGCTTTTGTAGCAGAAGAAGAGTTAATACCATCCATTACTCCTTCCATCCTCAACTTTACTTGAGTAGAACTTGTAGCATTCACTTTTAATATTAACCCAGGAGGTATATTTTCTACAGTATAATGTACTCCTCTAGACAAAGCTCCTGTTTTAGAAAATGTTGTACTTTTGAGATCTACAGTAATTTCGTTTTCTATAGTATTATCGTTTTTAACGCTTTCCAAAAATCTATCAGAAGAATAAATCAAATGTGCTCTCTCTACTCTTGCTGTAATTGCTTTTCCTGGGTCTGGGTTGAGGGCAAAACTAGTAACGTCTGCCTCTTCTCCATTAGAAGACACTATAGCTTTTAACCATCCATATACATAAGTACCTGTAGGAGTCGGAACCCTAATTGCCACATAACCGGTTCTGTTTCTCCAAGTAGTATAGGTAGGACTTGACAGTACCGGAGGAGACACAATAGAACTTTCTGGTTTCTTTGCCCAAGTACCACTAGTATTAGCATTAATGTTAGTATTTTCCGAAAAATACTTTACGTTAATTGTATTGGCATCACATAAGATTTCAAATCCCTGAGCAAAATTATCGATAGTAAGTTGATCACCATCATACATTTTTAACCTGGTTCTTAATTGCCCTCCAATTATTAAAGAATTAAATTTTGAATTTACATCAGATACCGGATTTGTGCCAGAACGCCCAATATGTAAAAAAGGACTATATGACTCATAATATATCTGATATGTATCTAAGAACTTTAATTTAAAAGTTCCTGAAGTCGAGTGTAATGAAGAAACTCCTCCTGTTATGGCAGGATTTAATATCGTGATCGTTACCGTTGTTGAGTTATTTTCTTCATGGTTAGTAGCATTACCTGTAAAACTTAATATAGCATTTTCATCATCTGTAACATTAAGTACAGGAGTAAGGCCCGCTGGCACACCTGATGCAGAGAAATGAGTCCCCAATTGCAAGTTTCCCGTCACAGCAAACTTGGCACCACCAACTGCTTTTATTCTTTTCTTATTTTGAATTGCACCATTATTTGCAAAATCTTCCAAAATGTTTAAAGACTTATCAATGTCACTATCATCGGGTAACTGATAATTAAACAATACTCTGGCTCCTAAATCATTTTTTACACCTGTAGCTATTAAATTTGCGTCGGTCCATAAGGTTTTACGTGCATCATGATCTAACCAAGTTGTCATACGTGCTACCTGTCCTTTGGTAAACATAGATTCACAAGGATTATAGTCCATATGGTTTTGATGATTAATTAAATTACCAAAACAGTTTGTCTTACCAGAAACACACGATCTTCCTCCTGGTGCCGCAGAAGTATTTCCTTTTGTTGGAGGAGTATCTGCTACTTTATCTCCATTATCATCTCCTGCAACACATCCACCACCACCAAAAGTGTGGTCTAATCCTAACCAATGTCCAAATTCATGAGTTAATGAAGATGCTGGTGGATCATAGATAGTATATCGTCCATTATAAACAACCCTTGCTATTCCCTCATCAGACATTCCTGTAGCAGGGAACCAAGCGATTCCTGATTGTGTTTTACTTCCTGCTTTTATAATTAATTGCATATGAACATTCATATACTTATAATTATCCCAAGCAAACTTCGCTATCTCGGCATCATTAGTTCCATTTAAACCAAAACCTTCTTTATATTCATGAAAAATAATACCATTTGTAGTATTTCCATCAGGATCTATTTGAGCTAATTTAAATTCTATGTCCATACCCCCTTCAATATTTGCAAATGCAGGGTCAACCGAATCATTAAAACCTTGAAAGTTTGCATTAATATCTGCTACTGCCTGTCTAACTCTTTCTTCAGTAACATCTACATTCTTATCATTAGTTATCGGCCAGTCGTTACCATAAATATGAAATACCACAGGTATAATATACTTACTCGCTTTTTTGCTATATTTTGCATTATTGAATAGCTCTTTTTTGAATTCTGCTTTTTTCATAAAAGCAATATTCTTTGCTAATTCATCAGGATTTTCTTGGTAATATTCTCCCATTCCTTTGGGAAAAGAACATGAGTTGTGTTCTTGTGCAGTTGAAGTAATTGCTGAAATAAAAAACAACAAAAACGCCCCAAGAATTTGGTAATAATTTTTCATAACAATGTAAAGTTTGTGTTAATTAATTACAAAGTTACAATAAACAATATCTGAAAATTGTGCTAAACTACCCAAAAGTAATACTAAGTTCACCGATAGTAAGTGAATTCATATTTTCATGTAAGATTTTTCAACATTCCTACATTTTCTTAAAAAAAAATAAAAATTGAAAATTTGATTTTAAAAACGCAGATAAAGTACGGTAAATAAAGATATTATAACACTTTTTTTTATGGACATATCGTTTTTTAGTTTTTAAAATCAAATTTTCTATAAATTTCACATTTACAATCATCATTTTCTCATTACACTACAGCCGTAATAAGAACCAAAAATCGATAAAAATAGTTTTTCACAGAAGACCATTGACCATAAAACGTAATAACCTGAGTTTCTATGTTAAAAACCAAGGGGTTTTCTCTAAAAATTTAATTTAATACCAGACTCCATCAAAAAAATAAGACCGTTGCAAGAGTTTTTCTAATATCTTAGTTTTTTTTATCTTTTGGATATGGAATTAATATCTCACCCTGCTTTGGCAGATAGCATCTGCGATTTACAATCAAGAAAAATCAAACATACCTTTTTTTACCCAGATTAATAGTCTTATAGATTGGGCCGCTATCTCTGCTATTCTTTCACAACATTATGCTAAAGGTAAAAGTGCTGCAGGCAAACCTAGTTATAGTGGTTTGTTATTATTTAAGATGTGTTTACTTCAGACTTGGTACGGTCTGAGTGATTATGAGGTAGAAAACCGAGTCAATGATAGTATTTCCTTTAATTATTTCTGTGGCTTGAATATTGATCAAATAGCTCCTGACCATAGTACTTTAAGCAGGTTTAGAACAGCTTTGACCAAGGCTAATGCCTATGAATCACTTTTTAAACAAATCATACTCAATTAGAATCTGCTGGCATTATTGTTAAAACCAGAGCCTATAGATGCTAGTGTGATAGATACCTCCTTAAAACCTAAAAGTAAAACCAATCATAAGGTCACAGAGAATAGGGAAAATCTTGAAGAAGTAGAAGTGACTAAAGAGTATGCTGATAGTGTAGACAAAAAAGCCTCTTTACTAAAAAAGCAAGGCAAATATCGGTATGGTTATAAAAAGTATTATGTGACACTAAGATTTGGTTTTAGGGGTGTTAATCACCAAAGCAATTACTAACGAAGTTGGTAATTTAGGAGCGGTATTGGACACAGCAGATTTACCACAAAAATTCCCTTAAAAGCAGATAAAGAGGGTATCAATCAAAGAAAAACGCAACACTTCTTAAAGAACGTAAACTTAAAAACCATATTCTAAAAAAAGCTTATAAAAACAAGCCTTTAAATCATTGGGAGAAAAAATTCAATAAACTGATAGGAAAAATAAGATTTAAAGTAGAGCGTACTTTTGGAGGAATAAAAAGATGGTTTTCTGGTGGTAAAACAAAATACAAGAGCATACTCAAAAATCTTATGGAAGCTATGTGTTACAATTTGTAACGAAGTTCAGGGGTAATTGCGTCTAATTGCCAAAATTAAGAGAAATCAGCAGTAGAAATAGACATATATCTTAGAAAACTAAAAGAGATTTGAAAATTTAGAGGTATTTGACCAAAAAAATCTACCTAATAGAAAAACTAAATCAAGTAACCCGACCTTTTGCAACGGTCTTAAAATATGAATAAAAAAAATCGGGAGCTATTTAAACTCCCGATTCTTATGACGTATTCTAACTGAATACTATATCATCTTTAAAATTTATGGCTACAACCTAATCATTATTTTCTATCAATAATTATTCGTGCAGTTGCTTTTTCATTTCCTTGTTCAATTCTGGCAACATACATTCCTTGAGCCAATTCACTTACATTTACACCTATTGTATTTTCGCCCTCTTTAGACGTATGCGCCAATACTTTTCTTCCTGCAATAGTATACAATGTAATTACTGCTGAACCATTAGCAGCATTATTCAATCCAATATTTAATTTTTCATTTTTAACTGGATTCTCATATACAATATAGAAAGGTTTTTGAGTAGTAGTAATCGACTTAGCTGCCGTAATATTTATAGTATAATCCTCATACTCTCCAAAACGAACATCATTTGAACCAGTATCACAAGGATTATTTTCTGCATTATAGTAAGATACTAATAATCGCATTCTGATATCTCCTGCTACTGCATTTTGTGGTACGGTAACAGATACATCTCCTCTAAGATTCGTTGTCTTGGTGAGGGTAAAACTCTCGTCTCCATCTGCAAAGTCCCCATCTCTATTCCAGTCAAAGAAAGCATAAATTTCATCACTTCCTCCTCCTTGATAACCAATAATATCAACGCTTAGGTTATGACTTGATCCTGCACTTACTGTAGCAGATATTGATGTAAAGTCATCATATCCACTTGCATTTCTAACAGAAGAATTGTTGATTCCAGCAAAAGTAACATTACTAATCCCTTCTGGCCCATCATTAGCCGTTGCAGCACAGTAGGTAGGAGTAGGATTAGTAGTACCTGTAGTCGTTACACTTACCGTATTACTATTGTTAACAGAAGTATTTCCTGCTGCATCTTTTGCTTTTACTACATAAGTAGTCGTAGTCGCTGGAGTTAATCCAGTTAACTGAAAACTATTGGTAGTTGAGGTAGCAAAAGCTGTAGCTTCTGTTCCTCTAAAAATATCATATCCAGTAACACCTACATTATCTGTAGCAACATTCCAGGTTAGGTTTGCTGTTGTTTGTGTAATACTTCCTGCTTGTAAATTAGCAACGTTAGAAGGAGGTGTTGTGTCACCTGGCAATACATCAGAAGCTGTAGTAATAGTTGCTGACGCACTACGATTCGATCTGTTTCCTGCCGCATCAAAGGCTATGATTTGGAAAGTATATTGAGTATTTGGAGTTAAAGAACGCATTGTAATTGCAGGACTTGTATTATTCCAAGTAAATACTTCTTGTCCATTTTGTACAATAACATATCCTGTTACTCCAACATTATCTGTAGATGCTGTCCATGTTAAATCTACCGCAGTTTGTGGATCTTCATTTTGATCTTGTGGTGCAGTAGCCGTTAAATTGGTAGGCACAGTTGGCGCTGTTGTATCCTCATTACCATTAGCAACAACAACCGTATAATCTTCTACCTCATCACCATCACTCGTTGATGTGCCACATGGATTAGGTTCACTAGCCCATCTATAACGCACTCTTAATCTGGTTGAACCAAATTGAGCATCATTAGGCACGGTTACAGTAGTGGTTTGTCCACCAACACCTGGATTTTTTAACAATACTCTTTCTGCTGTAGAGAATGTACCATCTCTATTCCAATCAATCCAACCCGCTACAACATTTCTTGTCCAGTTAGTGGCAGTAAATCCTGGAGTAATCGTAAGCGATAAAGATTGCCCTCTTTGTACCGAAGTACTTTGAGAAGTAAAATCAGAATAACTACCATTATTACTTGAATTGTCGATAGCGCCAAAAGTAACTTGTGCTATATAATTGGTTCCTTGTCTACCCGCCGCACAATATGTTGGATTACCAACACCCAAGGTTGTCACGGTTACTGTATTACTATTATTAACAGAGGTATTTCCTGCTGCATCTTTTGCTTTTACTACATAAGTAGTCGTAGTCGCTGGAGTTAATCCAGTTAACTGAAAACTATTGGTAGTTGAGGTAGCTAAAGCTGTAGCTTCTGTTCCTCTAAAAATATCATATCCAGTAACACCTACATTATCTGTAGCAACATTCCAGGTTAGGTTTGCTGTTGTTTGTGTAATACTTCCTGCTTGTAAATTAGTAACGTTAGAAGGAGGTGTTGTATCACCAGGCAATACATCAGAAGCTGTAGTAATAGTTGCTGACGCACTACGATTCGATCTGTTTCCTGCCGCATCAAAGGCTATGATTTGAAAAGTATATTGAGTATTTGGAGTTAAAGAACGCATTGTAATTGCAGGACTTGTGCTATTCCATGTAAATACTTCTTGTCCATTTTGTACTATAATATATCCCGTTACACCAATATTATCTGTAGATGCTGTCCAATTTAAGTCTACTGCAGTTTGTGGATTTTCATTCTGATCTTGCGGTGCAGTAGCTGTTAAATTGGTAGGGGTAGTTGGTGGTGTTGTGTCAACCGGTGATACGCCAGCTGTAGTAACAGTTGCCGATGTACTAAGACCAGATCTATTACCAGCCGTATCAAAGGCTATGATTTGGTAAGTATATTGAGTACCCGGAGTCAAAGAACGCATCGTAATTGCAGTACTTGTGTTATTCCAAGTGAACACTTCTTCTCCGTTTTGCACAATAATATATCCTCCAATACCAATATTATCTGTAGACGCGGTCCAACTCAAATCTACAGCAGTTTGCGGATTTTCATTTTGATCTATTGGTGCAGTGGCTGTTAAATTGATTGGGGTAGATGGAGGGAAATTATCTCCTATAGTTGTAACTTCTATTGGAATAGAATTTTTTCTCGACCTAACATTATTACCATCTACGGCGCCTACCGTAATACTATACGTTCTTCCTGGGGTCAACGTATTAAGCTGTGCAAAAGTCAAATTATTTGGGGTTACATCTTTTGTATACAGTGTAAACACACCATTTACAAATACACTATATCCGTCTATATTCGTTCCTGAACTTGTAGAAGAGCTCCAATTTAAGGTTACTCCTGTTTGCGTTATATTGGTAGCTACTACATTTTGAGGTGCTGTTGGTGCATTTCCGGTAGTAGTAACAGTTGCAACAGCACTAGCAACAGATCTATTACCAGCCGCATCAAAAGCTATTACTTGGAAAGAATACTGAGTACCATCATCTAAACCACGCATCACCAATTCACTAGTATTTTGATTATTCCAAGTAAATACTTCTTCTCCGTTTTGCACTATAATATATCCTGCGACACCCACATTATCAGTAGATGGCGTCCAACTCAAAGTTGCAGCAATATTAGAGGTACTTGCAGGGTTTGTCGCCGTTAAACCTATAGGTCTACTTGGCGGTGTCGTATCAGAGCCATTTGATATAAAGAAACTTTTATCAGATATATCATAAAAAATATGATTGGTTCCTCTAACCATAATTCTGTTTAAACTTCCAGGGCTGTTTGGCACTGTAATCTGATGCGAACCATCATTAGGAACATTAGACGCTAAGGTAGTGCCAAATGTATTTCCACCATCAGTAGATAATAGAATATCCACAGTCGCTGCGTTGATTCCATTACCAGTAGTTCCTGCAACATTCCAGGTAATATTTTGGTTTGATCCAGGAGTCCAAATAATTTGATCGGTATTAGGAGAACTTACTACAAAAGGCCCTGCATCATCATTAACAGTAACTTTCATATCATCTGAAGCATTGCTTCCTCCACCATTATTATTATCTCTTACCGTTAATCTAAAATTCATATCTCTAGAAACTGCAGGAAGACTCTCCCAAGGTGAAACAAATCCACTAGCTACCCCAGAAATTGCTGGAAAATAACGTTCGGGAGATGAAGAAGGAGACACAGAACGAAAAGCTGGACCTGTTATTCCATATGGAGAAATAACTTCAATTCCTGAATCCATTTGTTCCCACGTATACGTTAAGCTATTTGCAGGATTGTTATTATCATTACCTGTTCCTCTTAATACAAAAGGAGTAGACTTTGGTATGGTAAAGTCTGCTCCAGCATTTGCTGTCGGCGCAGCATTCCCTGTATTAGTATTTGTACCACAACCTGTATTAGATACGACTGCCCACATTTCCTCTATACTTCTAGCATGGAAATATGTACCTTTATTTTCAGCCCCTACAACATTATTCGCTCCACAAATACCTCCATAAGACATAATACTAGAACCACTACCAGGCTCAACAGCATTAAAATTAGCTCTACCACCATTATTATTACAAGAATTCCAAGTATGGTTAGCTCCTAGTTGGTGACCTAATTCATGTAGCAGTAATGTATTAAAAAAATTACCTTCTGGTGCAAGTCCTGTAGAAGTCCCTGAACCTTTTCTCGTATCCCGACATATGGAACCTATATTACCAAAACCTCCATTGTTAGACAAATCTAATACATGACCAATATCAAAATTACCATTTCCTACTGCATTAGAGATTACCCCATGAGCTTCATTAAATAATGTACTACTGTTATTATGGGTAAGACCATCAGTATTTGTATTAAGGAAAATAACATCATCATTGTTGGCTATTAATTGAAAACGAACACTTAAATCTCTTTCATACACAGCGTTAATTCTTGTCATGATATCATTTAATCCCGCAAGCACCGCAGCTTTTTTCTGTTGATTGGTACCATTAGATACATTAGCTCGGTTAATGTAAAAATTAGAAAATTCAGCAGTAGTTGCTAATGCTAATCTAAATGTTCTTAATGTAGCATCATTAGCATTTCTACCAGCTAATACAGCAGATCTTCCTGCTTTTTTCTCTGAAGTACTGTGATTTACATGAGCATCGTTTTCATTATGAGTATTTCCACACTGAAACACTTGATCTTCCTGTCCTTCTAATGCTGAACTAATAGTATAAATATTACCATTATTTTGTTTTTTTATGAACTGGTTTTTCGAATTTTTAGAATCTATAATCACACCACTAAGTTTGTTTGAACTTATACTAATGTGAACCGAACTTTGGCTTCCATCAACAGAAACACCAGAGTACGATTTAATAGTTGAGAATTTTTTAGCTAAATCAGGATGAAAATTTGACTTTTCTATAAATCTATATAGTCTTTCATCTCCATTTTCATCAGGAATAGAAATAATTATCCCTAAATCACCAGAAGATTTCCCTATTTTTGGTGATTGAGACAGGGCTGCTTTTAAACCATCTAGATTTAAATTATAGGAAGCAATACTTGACGGTTCCCCCTGATCAGTTCTTGCTTTTCTTACAAAGTTCCTTTCCCATAATTTTTCCTGCGATAATCCGGAATAAAAAACAAATAAGCAAGCAAAAAGTAGTATAATCTTATTTTTCATTTTACGTTAATTGTAATTAATAGTTTGTGTTTTTTTTGATTCATTCAATTAGAAATAATGCCTTCTGTGTTTGTGTCTCTTAATTGTTCATAGTTTTCTTTTGATTTTTTAGTGTAATAGAAAAAAGGGTTTTTCTTAACCCAGATTCTTTTTTTTTAGTATTTAATGGATAAAAAATGTGTTTAAGTTAACTTTTGTGTTAAATAAAAAACAAAGTTACAATTACAAGCACATCAGAAATGGTAATAAATTACCTAAACATAATACTAAACAAACCAATCGTAAGTAATTTCTTATTCATTATGGGGATTTTAAACAAACTTTACTTTTTGCAGGATAAAGGATAAAAACTAAAGTTAACTGGATAAAGCGTAACAAAACTACGCGAGATATTATTATTATTTCAATATTGTTACGTAAACACCATTGAATTCTCTAAATGAAAAAGTCATTTCATTACCCCTCTTCTTCTCACCATCTATACCCACACCAATAAACGCTATCAACAAGAAACCTTTTGACGAAAAAAAACATCTTTTTATAGAGTAATTACTATAAACTGTCAAAGCTAAAACCTTTTTTAAGAATAGAGTCAAGGACTTTAACATTACCATTTCTTTACTATACAATTACTATATGTTTAACTACCTCATAAGCTCTCTTTTTTCTCTTAACATGAAAGAATAGTCTAATAATCAAAACCGTAAATTTCTTAAAATAGTACCATGCCTGCTCAAACTCTAAGACCTAACTATTCAACTTCTAATAATACTAAAAATAATAAAAACGGGAACTTTTCAGTTCCCGTTTTTTGACTATACCATTTATATACTATTATAGGGTTACCCATTTAGTTCGCAATTAGTTTTATTTGTTTAATAGTTACGGGTTCATGCATTGTACAACGTTCTAATATTTTATCTTGAATTGACACTCTGTGGTTCCTTCTATTGAATCTAAAGAAATATTCATCGATGTATTTTTGAATATATTCTTTATTACAATACGAATGAACTTCTCTCAACCAGTTTTTAAAGTTCCTAATCTGTATATGCAACATTTTAAAGCTTTTTCCTTTATTTGATGAAGTTTGTTTCAAATCAGGATATTCTTCTTTGATTGGATTATAACCAGGCCAACCATCTGCCAATATACTTGCGTCATTTTTTATATGCGTGTCAAACAATGGTTTTAGGGATTTGGCACTATAATCCTCTATCACTTTAGCATAGCGCCTGCCTGATTTTCTTATCGCTTTTATTTCTTCCCTGTTCTCCCCTTTGAAGGTGTGCCTATCTCGAACTCATCAACATGAACTTCATCTTCTAAAGGGTACTGCTCACTACTTTTCATAGCCAACTGTACTTTCTGACGGAATGCCCATGTTGCTTTCTGATTCAGGCTAAAACGTTCTGCCAACCAAATACTATTTGCTTCTTTCTTACTGGTTGAAATCTCATAGAGCATCCCAAAAGCTTTTAGAATATCAAACTTAAGTTTGTGGAATAAGGTTGCTGCCGTTGTAGATTCGTCCTAACCACATTTACTGCAACGACGGCTACATGGTTGCTTGCCCTTTGTATAGGCAGTTGAGTTACACCTCCTACAATTATAGCCGTTTTCCCATTTTAATTCTGCCAAAAACTTATAGCAATCTTCAGTAATTGTAAATCGATCTGTAAACACCTGCCTATCAAGATCTTTTAACATCTTCATTTGTAGAATCTTCACATATAATTCACAAAACAACATGCTTATTTACAATTATTTGAGATTTAAATGGGTAACCCTATTTGTTTAAATGAATTTTCAAGATTTTTTAAAAAGCTCTTCAGCTTTTGGATCTTTCTTATAATGTGACTTCCGAGCCACTTTCAATTTGGATTTATGTTTACGCCTACAATGAGCATAGAGTGCAAAATAAGGAACATTTTCTTCTAATTCTTCCGCTATCAATAGTTTTAACTCAATATATGAAGTCATTGTGGTAGTTGGATCGGTGAGCTTTTCTGCTATAAAAATTTTAGCATTATCCGATAAAACTTTAGTGTTATTACCACCGCTTTTGATAGTTGTTAAACCGGAAAAACCAACTTGGGAATACTTTTGCAACCAACCTCGAACAGTTTTTTCAGTTCTTCCTAACTTCTGGGCTATATCACTTTGAAAAGCATACTTACCTTCTTTTATGTAGATTAGGGCTTTGATACGATCTTTGGTCAAACTACTAGGTGATTTTGAGTGTTCTCGAAGTAAAAAAATTAAATCCTCTGCGATCAATAATATAATCTTTTTTGACATAACAAAAAATGAACATTATTCCAGTAAATTCAAAATTAAAATGGTATAGTATAAGTTCAGCTATATTTATTTGAATACATTAACTACACAAATTTCAAAAACCCATAGTAGAATTAATAAAAATCCCCTCTTGAAACATGTTTCAAGAGGGGATCATTTATATGAATTGGATTAAACTAAAATTTACAATTATAACTTTAGTAACCTTAAAGTTTGATTAAAATCTTTAGATTGAACTTTTAGAAAATAATTTCCTGTAGCTTTTAGTTCTTCTCCTATAATTAACCTTTCGGGGTTTTCTTTATAGGATTTTCTGATCAGCTCTTTACCCAGAATACTATATACAGTAACTGTAAATTCACTATTTCCTAATGAAGAAACGTCGACTGTAACATTATTTGTAAATGGATTTGGAGATAAAGACACCCTTGTTTCATTTATGCCTGATTTGGCAGCAGCAACATTAATAGCATAATCTTCTACTTCATCACCATCTGCAGATGATGTACCACAAGGATTAGGGTTACCAAACCATCTGTAACGAACTCTTAGTCTGGTAGTACCGGTTTGAGCATTGTTTGGCACTACAACTGTTACACTAGCACCACCAACTCCTCTGGGTTTCATTAAAACCTGCTCACCAGCATCATCAAAACTACCATTTCTGTTCCAATCGATCCAACCTCCTACAACATTAGATGACCAATTAGAAGCTGTGATTCCTGGTGTTACGGTAAGAGTAAGCGACTGTCCCCTAGAAACAGTAGTACTTTGTTGCGATGTATAATTGGTGTAAGACCCATTTTGGCTTGATTGGGAAATAGACCCAAAAGTAACCTCTGCAATATAGTTAGCACCTCGTCTTCCTGCATTACAATAGGTAACATTAGTTTGACATGGAGTACATGATCCACCACAATCTATACCAGTTTCATTTCCGTTTTGGATACCATCATTACAGGTTGGGATTACTTGACATGGAGGACACGATCCACCACAGTCTATACCCGTTTCATTTCCATTTTGGACACCATCATTACAGGTCGGATTAGTAGTCCCACCACCAATAACAACGACATAATCCTCTACCTCATCACCATCATTAGAACTGGTTCCGCAAGGGTTAGGGTTACTAGACCATCTGTAACGTACCCGCAATTTAGTTGCTCCTGATTGCGCATTATTTGGTACGGTAACCGAGGCAGATCCTCCACCAACACCTCTAGGTTTCATTAGCACTTGTTCATTAGCATCTTCAAAATCTCCATCCCTATTCCAATCAATCCAACCCCCTACGACATTAGATGACCAATTATTAGCTGTGAATCCAGGAGTAACGGTTAATGTCAAAGTTTGCCCTACAGAAACATTAGTACTTTGAGTACTAAAATTTGAATAATTACTATTCTGACTTGAATTATTAATAGAACCAAATGTAACTGATGCTATATAATTAGATCCTTGTCTTCCTGCATTACAATACCCTGTAGGTAATGTTGGATCAGGATCTGTACCTCCTGTAGTAGTAGCATTAGCGGTATTACTAAAATTAGACTGATTACCTGCAGCATCTCTCGCTCTAACCCTAAAGGAATAAGCTGTATTAGCCGTTAATCCTGTAACATTATACGACGTTCCTGTAACCGTACCCAAATTAGTATTTCCTCGGAATACATTGTATCCTGATACCCCCACATTATCTGTAGAAGCTGTCCATGTTAAGCTTAAAGAAGTATTTCCAATATTAGAAGCTCTTAAATTAGTTGGTGTGCTTGGAGCCTGAGTATCACTGGTACCCCCACCAATAACAACGACATAATCCTCAACTTCATCACCATCATTAGAGCTGGTTCCACAAGGATTAGGGTTACTACCCCATCTGTAGCGTACCCGTAACTTGGTTGCTCCTGATTGCGCATTATTTGGAACGGTAACCGAAGCTGATCCTCCACCAACACCTCTAGGCTTCATTAGCACTTGCTCATTAGCATCTTCAAAATCACCATCCCTGTTCCAATCAATCCAACCGCCTACTACATTAGACGACCAATTATTAGCCGTGAATCCGGGAGTAACGGTTAATGTTAAAGTTTGCCCCACAGAAACATTAGTACTTTGAGCACTAAAATCTGAATAACTACTATTTTGACTCGTATTATTAATACTACCAAATGCAACTGTTGCTATATAGTTGGTTCCTTGTCTTCCTGCATTACAATAGCCTGTTGGTAATGTTGGATCGGGATCTGTACCATCAAGTGTCGTAGCACTAGCTGTATTACTAAAATTAGATTGATTACCAGAGGCATCTCTTGCTCTAACCCTAAAATTATAGGTCGTTTGTGGTGTTAAGCCTGTAGCATTATATGTAGTTCCTGTAACCGTACCCAAACTAGTATTTCCTCGGAATACTTCATATCCAGATACCCCTACATTATCGGTAGAAGCTGTCCATGTTAAGGTCAAAGAAGAACTTCTAATGTTAGAAGCCGCTAAATTAGTAGGTGTACTTGGATTCTGGTTATCAGGAATTCCTTCGCCTGTAATAAATACAAAATAATCTTCTACTTCATTACCATTTGATGCTGCTGTACCACAAGGATCAGGATTCGTCCTAAGCTTATAACGCACTCTTAATCTGGTTGCTCCATTTTTTGCACTATTAGGAACTAAAACATTGGCAGAGGCAATACCATCTGCTACAAGAGTTTGCATTAAAATTTCTTCTCCCGGATCTGTAAAACTTCCATTTTTATTCCAATCAATCCATGCTCCAATAGTATTACCAATCCAGCCTGGAATTCCAGGAGTAACGGTTATCGTAGCAGATCGACCTTTAACAAGATTGGTCCCAATACTCGTAAAATCAGAATATGCACTATTATCACTTTCATTAGAGATATCAGCAAAGACAACTTTTGCTATATAATTTGAGCGATCCCGATTACCTGCTGAACAATAATTGGTAGGCATAGGATCCGAATTTCCATCGGTGATACTAAAATTAGCATTGGTAATATCATAAAAGATATGATTACTACCTCTTACCATAATTCTATTTACCCCTCCTTCATTGTTGGGTATGGTAACCTGATGAGAACCATCATTAGTTACTCTAGAAGCCAACGTTATTGGGTAGGTATTTCCTCCATCTGTAGATAATAAAATATCTACCGTAGATGCATTTATTCCATTACCTGTGGTTCCTGCCACGTTCCAGGTTACCGTTTGTCTTGAACCTATTGGCGCATCAAATCTGGTGTTTTGCGAAGTGACTACAAAAGGCCCTGCATTTCCAGCTACCGTGATAACAGCATCTCTAGAATCTGTATTACCACCTCCCGGATGATTATCTCTTACGGTAAATCTAAAATTCATCGTTCTGGAAACAGAGGGTACCACCTCCCATTCAGAAGCAGTATTTCCAGCTTTTACGGTAGCAAGATCAGGCATATATCGAATTGGAGAAGATGAAGGAGGAACATAGCGGAATAAAGGTCCAACCGTTGAATTAGCACGAGGAGGCATAGGAGCGATTTCTTTATCCATTTGATCCCAGGTATACGTTAGTTGATTTGCGGGTGTATTAGCATCTGTAGCTGATCCTTCTAATATAAATGGAGTAGATCGTGGAATCGTATAATTACTTCTTATACTAGCTACTGGCGCACTATTACCTATTGATCGTAGAGTAGCACAACCTCCTATGTTCTCAATATGATTCCACATTTCATCGATTTGTTTTGCATGAAAATAGATATATTGCGTACGTCCTGTATTAGGAGCACAACCTGTATATGCCATAATAGTATTACCACCTCCTGGTTCAACGGCACCTTCATCCAAACGATTACCGCCACATGCGTTATTAAACGAATGGTTAGCACCGAATTGATGACCTATTTCGTGAATGAATGTGATAAAGAAATAATCTGCGACAGATGTAAAAGGATGTGCACCTGTACCTCCTAGGGCTTTTTTACCAGAAACACATACAACATTTAAAGCTGCACGTCCCGTACCTTTTGAATCTAAAACATGACCAATATCGTAATTAGCATCTCCAATTACGTTATCTATAATAGGCTGAGCCTCACGATTTGCTGTTCCAATACTATTATGTGTTAAACCATCTGTTCTTCCATCTAGAAAAATGATAGCATCCATATTAGGTACTAATTGAAACGTTGTTCCAAGGTCTCGTTCATAAACCGCATTCGCTCTGGTCATGAGTGCATTCAATCCCGCAAGTACTGCAGCTTTCCTTTGTTGTATTGAACCATTTGTAGCGTTTGCCGCATCAATATAAATTTTAGACAATTCGCCTGTTACTGCTATAGCCATCCTATAAACTCTAAGACGACCATCGTTAGCGTCTCTGCTTGATTGGTTTGATTTTTCAACTTGCTTTATACTTTTTCCTAAAGGACCAAATCCACGACCAGTTGTTTCACAACTAATCGGTTGTGCTGAACCATCAACTTTTGAAGTTACTGTGTATGTTTTGCTATGTCTAATTAAAGGTTTGATATTCGTTATGGTAGCATCAGGTTTCATAATCATAGCTCTAAAATTATTGTACCCCATACTAAAATATACTACTTCATTTTCCTCATCAACAGATGTACCTACATAGGATTTAATATCTGGGAACTTTTTGGCTAAATCTGGATGTAAAGCGCTTGCTTCCTTTACGCGATATTGTTTAAACTTCCCATCTTCTGTGGGTAGTGTGATAATGACATTTGACGGACCAAATGAATCAAATCTTTTTGGACAACGAGATAAAACTTCTTTAAATTTATCAACACTAAGATCATAAGTGTTTTGATATGAAGTTTCTGCACTATTCCTTGCAGAAGAAACGCTTTTTGTCCAAAAATTACTATTAACATTATTGGTTTGTGAGAAACCACAAACCATTATGAATACTCCTAAGAGTAAAGTAAGGCAATTTTTCATAATTTTATTTTAATAGTTCTCAAAATATCTATACTAAATGAGACTACCTTCTTGTTTTAATTAAAAAGCGGTATTTAGCAAGATATGATGATAACTTGTTTACTCTCTAACTCTAGTTTAATTTATAGTGATAAATGTTTGGTTTATTTCATTAACACAATATATTAATGAAACAGTTTCCAGTAATTTCAATTTGCTATCCGATAAGTATTTTTATAGATTTTTTTGAATTCTTTACAAATTCATTCTCTTTATAATAAATTATAACACTTGTTTTAAACAATATTACTTTCTATTAAAATATCAAGTGTAGTTTGATTTTTAAATGAATAAATAACAATTACTTTAGTTTACATGTATTTTTTTATAATAGTAACTATTCAATACTATTTCTAAACAAGAAAGCCCCTATCACATAATAAGGTCTGTTAACTTCTATAAATTTTTCGGATACATCTTAATATTATTCATTCTTTTCTCAAAAGAACAAAAAATGACGGTCAGAGAGGAATTGTGTAATCGTTATTACTACAAGAAATAGCACACGAAATACTCAATGTTTTGCATGGATAATTCATAATTAGTTAAATTTTGTGTTAATGAAGTAAAAATACTACAATCATAAGCTATTTTCTTACACAAAAATACCAGAAATTAATACTATATAAACCAAAACAACATTACAGAGCTAAAAGCCAACCATTTAACCTTCGTATTAGCGAAGCTATGCTGCTATTTCATAAAAAAATACCCATAAGTTTTTTACAAAAAAAAACGGTAAAGAGTTCAACTCTTTACCGTTTTCACGTATATCTTTCTAACTTTATACCTTATTGATTGCCTAATATTAATGGCATCCCTTCTTTTCCAGAACCGACAATCACTACCTTCGAATTTGTTGATTTGGCAAGTTCTAAAGTCGCCTCGATTCCTTTTTCCTTAAGTATCTTATCTGTTAATGATGCGCTTAAAATTGTATTTGCCGCAGCTTTTCCTTCTGCATCTATTCTTTGTCTTTCGGCTTCTTTTTTAGCCTTTTCGATTCTAAATTTATATTCTAAAGCTTCTTGTTCCTGTTTTAATTTACGTTCAATCGCTTCCTTGATTGTTGGTGGTAATGTAACATCTCTCACAAGAACTTTATTTACCTGAATATATTGATTTTGAACCCCTTTCTGCGTTTCTTCCAGAATTTCTTTTTGTATGATATCTCTTTTACTAGAATAAAGTTGTTCTGGTGTATATCTTCCCACAACTTCTCGTGCTGCTGCACTAATTGCAGGTGCCAAAATTCTACTTACAAAATCCTTTCCTTTTTCCTGATGTAATTTACCAAGATTGTTACTTTCTGGTTGAAACCAAACCGTACCATCTACCTGAATTTCTAATCCATTTACTGACAGGACAGCCATTTTATCTGAAATAGATTGCTGTCTTACTTCATAAACAATTACTTTGTTCCAGGGTGCTACCAAATGAAACCCTTCTCCCAAAGGTGCTTCGTCAGTTACAACCCCTCCGCCGAAAGTTTTATATAAAACTCCCGCTTCTCCAGAACCGATAGTTACAGTAGATTTTGATATAAAAACAATACCTAATACAATTAGAATTAAAATAGGCAACCCTATTTTTGGTAATTTTTCCATGATAATTTTGAGTTTAAATTTTAAATAAGTCCGTTATATTTTCTTGCAAACCATTCTACAGACAGAAGTATAATAAGCAGCCCTAAAAGGTATTTCCAATCTATTAAAGATACCACATTTTCTTTATTTTTTTGAATTGCTTGATATCTTTGATCTTGTAATAATCCTTGTACAATAGCATCCATCTGATCTAAATGATACAATTTTCCTTTAGTATTAGTAGCCAATTGCCTTAATTTTGTTACATCTGCACTAAGAAATTGTTGTTCTACATTATATTCTAAAATAGAAAAGCTTCCTGAACTTGAAATATTTTCGCCCAAGGTAGTAACCGTGTAGTCATAATCTCCTGCTGTCAAATTACTAACATCTACTTCATAAGTATTATTTTTCAGCAACATTGGGATCGTCTGTGAGGCTTCTGTTTTTTTATTTTTTACAAAAATTTGTAAACTACCTCTTCGATCAAATTCATAATTTTTGGTAAAGTATTCTGCTTTAATAATAATATTGGTATTGCCATAATAAAAAGATTCTGCAAAAGTATTTAATCTACTTTTTCTTTTATTTGACGCTAGGTATTGTATAAGTTTACCAAAAAAATCATCGAAGTTTTCAAACTTTTGCTCATTCAGATAACTCTGTGCTCTCCATCTCCAGATACCTTCTCCAAACAAAACTGCTTCTCTTAATTCTCCCTCTTCTATAGTTATCAGCAGAGGGTCTTCGGTATCTATATTATTAATTGACCTATATAATAAACGATCGTGATTTGCATGAACTTTGGTATCTCCAAAAGCTCCAATTAAAGGAGGATATTCTTTGAAACCGATATCATCCTGAAGAAATACTCCATAATTAGGATTGAATTCAGGTAAATAATACTCTGTTTGCCTTGTAATCTCTTGAGTATACTTATTTTGTATTCCATTAAGAAATATCCAATCTGTTTTTACACCTGTGATTGTGAAATAATTCTTTTTTTGAGCTCTTATTTTTTCATAAACACCTCTATATTTTGTAGTAGGTTGATACAAAATGATTAATTGGTATTCGTCAATATCCTTAACTTCATTAGGTTTAAGTAATGTTATACTTCTTCTTTCATTACTTTCTACACTTTTCTTTATAGCACCCAAATCTGGATGCACCATATCACTAACCAAAAGTATACTTGTCTTTTGATCAATCACCTCTACTGCAAAAGTTTTGCTGTTATTGATTTTATTTTTTTCCTTGTCCAAGGGAAGCACTCTTGCAGTATATTGATTTACCCCTACTTTGCTTGCAGGTAGTACAAAATCAATTATTTTAGAATTATCATTTTTTGTAAAAGTAACAGGCTGTGAGAAAACGACTGTTTCTCCCATTTTAACCTGAAACGTAGTATTAACATCTTCATCACCAGAATAAGTCAAAATTGTCTCTACAGGAAAATTATTTTTTAGATAAGCATAACGATTAACATTAAGTTGCTGAACTTTACTATCTATAGAAGAAATTGTATCACCTATTACAACGGGGTATATTGCTTGTTTATAATCAGAGCTAAACTCATATCCTTTTCCATATGTTTGGTTACCATCTGTAAGAAGCATCACCGGTGCAATTGTGTTTTTATAAACCTGATCTAATTCTTCTAACGTGGTATAAATATTTGTTTGTTTCCCGTCAAAAGAGAGCGCTAACGAATCTTTTAATTTATCTGAAAATGAATAATATAGTAGATCGAATCGTTCATTAAGTGTATTTACCGTTGCTAATTGGTTTACAAACTGTGATAAGGATTGATTCTTTTTTAGAAACTTAATTGAAGACGAATTATCTACAGCCACTACCAAGGTAGGTTTTTCTGTATAATAAGTGTTCTTTTTGAAGGTAGGGTTAATTAACAATACCAATAAAGTAAAAACACTAAAAGAACGTAAAAAAGCAAAAAGCAAGATATTTTTCTTCCTGCTTTTTGCTTTATAGAAATACTGAAATAACGCTATACAAAGTGCTATTATAAAAGCGATAATGATCAGTAAAACTGTTTGTGTTTGCATCTTTTGAAATTAGTGATCAAAATATATAGTCTAGATAAAAAACTAATATATTAATAAACCTGTTACTAGGTAAGCATTCCTCCGTCTACATTAATGACTTGTCCAGTAACGTAGGCACTTAAATCACTTGCCAAAAACAAACATGTGTTCGCTATATCTTCTGGGTTTCCTCCTCTTTTTAAAGGAATTGCATTTCGCCATCCTTCTACTACTTTTTCATCCAGTTTTCCTGTCATTTCGGTTTCAATAAATCCCGGTGCAACTACATTACTTCTAATATTTCTTGATCCAAGCTCTAATGCAACCGATTTTGAAAATCCAATAATCCCAGCTTTTGAAGCAGCATAATTCGCCTGTCCAGCATTACCTTTAACACCTACTACAGAGCTCATGTTAATAATACTACCTTTACGCTGTTTTAACATCGTTCTTTGCACCGCTTTGGTCATATTAAAAACACTCTTCAGGTTTACATCTATCACATTATCAAAATCTTCTTCGCTCATTCTCATTAAAAGATTATCCTTGGTAATACCTGCATTATTTACCAAAACATCAATGCTGCCAAAAGTTTCTATAACATCTGCAACCAATTCTTGTGCCTGATCATAGTTTGCGGCATTACTTTGGTATCCTTTTGCTTTGATACCTTTTTCGTTTAATTCTTTTTCTAACGCATTTGCTGCTTCTACAGAAGAGCTATATGTAAAAGCAACATTTGCACCTTGTTGTGCAAAAATCTCTGCTATTCCTTTTCCAATACCACGGGTAGCTCCTGTGATAATAGCGGTTTTACCTTGTAAAAGATTCATTCTAACTATTTAAATGTTGTTGGTATATATACCAGGTTATATAATGAAATGTGATTTCAAATATAAGAATTACAAATAGGTCTTCAACAATAAACCCCGTGATTTCTCACAGGGTTTATAAACAAAAGATTGTTTATTAGTTTATAGCTTTATATCTTCTTTTTTCTTTTCATAATTAAAAAGAAAATCTATATCCATTTCTTTTACTTCTCCTAATTTTGCCAAGGCTTTCATATCAACATCTTTCTTATTTCCAATCACCATAACATTATAGTTTTCTCCTTTAATGTTCTCGTTAAAAAATGTTTTAAGATCTTCTAGAGTCATATTTTTGATCGTTTCATACATTTCTTTTCGATTATCATTATCGATTCCTCTCTTTTTAAGCCTTTCATAGTTCCAAAATATGCTGGACTTGGTAATTCTTTCTGCGGCTATTCTTTTTAACGTCGCTTCCTTAGCTCCTTCAAATTGCTTTTCTGCTTCTGGCATATTTGTCATCAACTCCATCATAGCATCGACCGCTTGTGACATTTTATTTGCCTGCGTACCTACATAAGCAAAAATATAGTTTGCATGATCTTTTTCTCTAGCATTACTATATCCTGCATACGCCGAATATGCTAATGATTTAGACTCTCTAATTTCTTGAAAAACAATGGATGACATACCACCACCAAAATACTCATTGAACAATGATGAAGCTGCCATTTGTTTGGCGTCAAACTCTTTTCCTTTGGCTAAAAACACTATTTCACTCTGCACCATATCATAATCTACAAAGTAAACATTTCCTCCTATTTCCTTTTCTATATATTCTACTTTTTCTGGGTAGTCTTTTAAATCATTAGACACCTTATGATGTTTATCTAAAGCGGCTACAGCAGATGCTACATCCTTACCATAATAGAATATACGTTGTTTATAGCCACGCAGTTCTTTAACTTTATTAACCAATTCCTGAGGGTCAAATTCTTGCAATTCTTTAATAGTATATATGTTACGTAGTGGTGAATTTTCTCCATACATTCCATAACTATATAGTCCTCCCCAAAGAATATTTCCTTTTTGAGTCTTGCCGTCTGTCCTACCTTTTGCAATTTTATCTACATATTTTAGATAGGTTTCTTGATTAGGAACTGCATTACCCCATAGGTGCTCTAACAAAGCTAATCCTGCATCGAGATTTTCTTTTAATCCAGAAATACTCACATAGGTCTTATCTGCTCTTGTAGAAACGCTATAATTTACTCCTAATTTGTAAAATTCCTTTTTCAACTCTTCTGGAGAGTATTTATCTGTCCCAAGATAATCTAAATATCCCGCTGCTAATGAGGCTTTCTTATCATTATCTTTTCCCATATCAAAAATAATATCTAAATCAAACAGATCATTATTTGGGTTATCTATGTAAGAAACTTGTAAACCATTTGAAGTTTTAACTTCTTTTATAGCGGTTTTGTAATCTATATATTTTGGTTGTAACTCGGGGGCTTCTATTTTATTAAAAGCTTGTAAAAACTCTGATTGCTTATCTCTATTCACAGCAACAGGTGTTATTCCTGGGTTTTCAACTTTAGATATATTTTTGTCCTCACCCTTTCTTTTATAAACAACCACATAGTTTTCTTTATAAAAAGAATTTGCAAAATCTACCAGTTCTTGCTTTGTGATTTTTTTAAGCTCATCAAGAAATTCTATTTTAGTTTTCCAATCCTGGCGATGTATAAAAGCATTATAATAAGCACTCGCTAATGGTGTACTGTTTTCATATTGTCTAGTTTGGTACAGTTTTAAATCATTAATTACAGCAGATAGCATCCATTCTTCAAACTCTCCTTTTTTTAATTTTTCGATTTCGCCTAATATCAACTTCTTTACCTCATCTAATGTTTGCCCTTCTCTAGGAGACCCATAAAACTGGTGATATCCATAATCATTCAAAAACTGAGGAGAACATCCTGCATATTGAACCATTTGCTTTTGATTAAGGTTTAAGTCTATTAAACCTGCTTTACCATTGGTTAATAACATATCTGCCATAGTAAGCAGTTGCTCTTCTTTTGTCCCTATTGCCTGAGAACGAAAAGCTACTGTAATCCTCTCTGCTGTAGGTCCAAAAACTTCTTTAATAACAGGACTTGTGATCGCAGACTCTTTTGGAAGAACAGGATGTTGTACATCTTTCTTCACAAAACCACCAAATGATTCATTAACTTTTTTTATGGTATGATCAAAATCAAGGTCTCCTACCAACACGACTGCCATATTATTAGGAACATAATATTTATCAAAATAATTATGTATAGCAACCATAGAAGGGTTTTTAAGATGTTCTGAGGTACCAATCGTACTTTGTTGCCCATAAGGATGATTAGGAAACAACCCTTCCAGCATTGCGCGATACACTTTATCTCCATCTCTATCCTGTCCTCTATTAAACTCTTCATACACTGCTTCTAATTCTGTATGAAACAAACGTAACACCAATTGACTAAAACGCTCCCCTTCTAACTTTAACCATTTATCCAATTCGTTTGCAGGAATCTTATTCTGATATACTGTTTCTTCTACCCAGGTATGTGCATTGGTTCCTTGTGCTCCTAATGCACTTGTCATTTTATCATATTCATTAGAAATAGAAATTTTAGAAGCTTCTTGAGAAACTTCATCTATTTTTTTATAAATCTCTTTTTTCTTAGCCGGATCGGTTTCGGCTTTATGTTTTTCATAAAGATCAGAAATCTCTTGCAAGAATACTTTTTCTTTTTCAAAATCCTGAGTACCTATCTCATCGGTACCTTTAAAAAGCATATGTTCTAAATAATGTGCAAGACCCGTAGCTTCTTTGGGGTCATAATTAGAACCTGCCCTGACCGCAATATAGGTCTGAATTTTAGGTTCTTCTTCATTTTTTGCTAAATAAACTTTCAAACCATTTTCTAAGGTATACAATCGTAGACCCGTAGGATCATTGGTAACCGCTTCATAAGAAAACCCTGCGTTATCTGTATGCTGTTCGGTTTTCACTTCTTTAGAAATGGTCGCTGTATCCTGGTCGGATGATTTCTTACAATTACTTAAACCTATGGCAATAAATAATAGTAAAACTGACTTAATTAATTTCATGTGTTTATAATATGTTGTTAAAAGTCATATTGAACTCGCCAAACCATCATTTTTAGTATTTACTTATCAAAAACTCTGTTATAGCTTGTTTCAAATATTTTATGACTGTTTATAAAGTTAATATTCTAATGATACGCTTTGTTACCATGAATGTTACATTTTTTAAGTTTATTTTAACAAAAAACAAAGTAACAAATTAGTTACAACAGACATAAATGTATGGACATATTCCTGAGTGTCATTAATTGTTCAGGGTTTACTTAATTAACAATAAAATAAAATTATGGTTAGAAAAAAATTAATTTTAAAAGGAGCAAAAGAATTAGACAAAACTAGTCAGGCACTAGTAAAAGGTGGCGGCTATATTGCATATGGATGTGCAAACGGAAAAACTGGAACAGCACGTGCTGATCATCATCCTCATAAACTTTGTGAAAATGATGGAGGTACGGCATATTACTTTGGTGTAAGAGATAGCGGTGGTGTACCTGGAAATAGTGGTAGTGACGGAGCTCCTGGCTAATAAGAAACCGTAGTAAAATAATACTAAAACCTCTTAAGATTACACTTAAGAGGTTTTAGTATCTATTTAAGAAGAAGTATGTTTAACCTAAAACTTTAGAAAGCACTTCTGCAACTTTCTTACCGATTTCTGCAGGTGAATCAACAACATGAATCCCACAGTCTCTCATAATTGCTTTTTTTGCAGCAGCAGTATCTTCACTACCACCAACAATTGCTCCAGCATGCCCCATAGTTCTACCGGCCGGTGCAGTTTCTCCTGCAATAAAACCAACAATTGGTTTTGAAGTACCGCTTTCTTTCACCCATTTTGCAGCATCAGCCTCTAATTGTCCTCCAATCTCACCAATCATAACGACACATTCTGTTTCTGGATCATTTACTAATAATTCTACTGCTTCTTTGGTAGTGGTGCCAATGATCGGATCTCCTCCAATCCCAATAGCTGTAGTAATTCCTAATCCTTGTTTTACAACTTGATCTGCGGCTTCATAAGTTAATGTACCTGATTTAGAAACAATCCCTACATTTCCTTTTTTAAACACAAATCCTGGCATAATACCAACTTTGGCTTCTCCCGGAGTAATTACTCCCGGACAGTTAGGTCCTATTAATCTACAGTTTTTATTTTCAATATAATTAGCAGCAGTAATCATATCTGCTACAGGAATACCTTCTGTAATTGTAATAATTACTTTTATACCAGCATCTGCAGCTTCCATAATCGCATCAGCAGCAAAAGCAGGTGGTACAAAAATAATAGTAGTATCTGCACCTACTTCTTTAACAGCATCTTTTACCGTATTAAAAACAGGCTTGTCTAAATGAGTTTGCCCTCCTTTTCCAGGAGTAACCCCTCCAACAATATTTGTACCATATTCTATCATCTGACCGGCATGAAAAGTACCTTCACTACCTGTAAATCCTTGTACAATAATTTTTGAATTCTTATTAACTAAAACACTCATTGCGTTATGATTTTTTATTTTTAAAAAGAGTTCCAAAAGTAAGCTTTTGAACACTATGGTTAAAACAAAAACTGAAAAATATTTTCTGGTTTATCGTTTTATACAAACAGAAGAAGAAAATCTTCTCGAATAAAGAAGATTTTACACCTTACAATTAGAAAAAATATCTTGTTAGCTTATCTGATAGCCCCTATACAACTTATTGTCTTTAAGCTCCCAAATAGATATAAAGTGAGCAAAATGCTCTTCTTTCCCTGGGTTTTCTATAGTTCCTGCATAAAAAGTACATCGTATCGTCACTGTATCTCTTTCTGCTAATAGATGACTTATATCACATCGTATAGACTCAAAAGAAACGGTCATTTCTTTAAACATAGATACAATACCATCAAAATCTTTTTTAAGAAAACCAAAACTACTACTCCAATCCAACTCTATATCTGGGTGTAAATAATCCAAAAGTTCGTCAAGATTATGTATCAAATCTACTTCATATGCAGATTTTACGATCTCTTTAGGAGTTTTACTCATCATGCTTTTTCATTTTTTCTATTAATTCTGGTACTTTTCTAATAGCAGCAATCTCTTTATATTTTTTTCTAAAATCATCGGCCGGAGTTCCAAAATAACTTTTGTTAGCCTCCAAAGATTTACTCACGCCTGATTGTGCAGAAATAATTGCTTTTGTTCCAATGGTTATTGCGCTAGTTATACCTACCTGCCCCCAAATTGTTACCTCATCTTCTATAACTACACAACCCGAAATACCTACTTGCGATGCAATCAGACATTTTTTTCCTATTATCGTATCATGACCTATATGGACCTGATTATCAATTTTGGTCCCTTCTTGTATTCTGGTATCCCCGGTTACTCCTTTATCTATTGTACATGACGCGCCAATATCTACATTATCTTCGATCACCACTCTACCTACAGAAAGTAGCTTATCAAAACCTTCTGGTCTATTTTTATAATAAAACGCATCTGCACCTAATATCGAACCAGCATGAATGACAACATTATTACCTATCACTGCGTTATCATAAATACTTACATTGGCATGAATTATACAATTATCACCAATCACCACATTATTTCCAACAAAACTCCCAGGCTGTATAACCGTATTATCACCAATTTTGGCAGAATCTGACACCAAAGAAGTTGACTTTTCAAAAGGCTTGAAATAGGCAGATAACTTATTAAAGTCTCTAAAAGGATCATTAGAGATCAACAATGCTTTCCCCTCTGGGCATTCAACATTTTTATTAATCAATACAACAGTAGCTGCACTTTGCAATGCTTTATCATAATACTTGGGATGATCTACAAAAACGATATCCCCAGGAGTTACGACATGAATTTCATTCATTCCTAAAACTGGAAAATCTGGATCACCTACATACTCTGATGATATAATTGTAGCGATTTGTTCTAATGTATGTGCCTGAGGAAATTTCATGCTATAGTTTTATATAAAAGATTACTCTTTTATACGCTCTTTATATGTACCTTTTTCTGTCTCGACTTTGATCTTATCTCCTTCATTAATAAATAAAGGCACCATTACTTCTGCACCTGTTTCTACGGTGGCAGGCTTGGTTGCATTGGTAGCTGTATTTCCTTTTACACCAGGCTCTGTTGCTGTTACTTCTAAAATAACACTCGCTGGCATTTCTACAGAAAGTGGCATTTGATCTTCAGAATTTATAATCACTGTAACTACTTCTCCTTCTTTTAATAATCCAGGAGCATCTAAAACAGATTTTTCTAATGTAATCTGATTATAATCTTCTGTATTCATAAAGTGATGTGTATCTCCTTCTGCATACAAAAATTGAAACTTATGTGTCTCTACACGTACATCTTCTATTTTATGCCCTGCAGAAAAAGTATTATCTATTACTTTTCCTGTGGTTACACTCTTTAATTTTGTTCTTACAAAAGCAGGACCTTTTCCTGGCTTAACATGTAAAAACTCTATGATCTTATATATATCATGATTGTATTTAATACACAATCCATTTCTGATATCACTAGTATTTGCCATTATTCTTATTCTTTAATTTCTAATCGTTTACAAATTATCAATTTAAGATATTTTTTTAATTAGAAAAATACCCTTTCATGATTCCTCTTTGAGAATTCTTAATAAACTCAAGAACCTCATCTCGTTCAGGTGTTGCTTCCATCTCTGCTTCTATAATAGCTACGGCTTGTGTATTATTATAGTTTTGCTGATATAAAATCCTGTATATATTTTGTACTTCTCTAATTTTTTCTGTCGTAAAACCTCTTCTTCTCAATCCAATAGAGTTGATTCCCACATACGACAATGGTTCTCTGGCCGCTTTTACATAAGGAGGAACATCCTTTCTTACTAAAGAGCCTCCTGTAACAAATGCATGGTTACCAATACTACAAAACTGTTGTACTGCAGCCATACCTGCCAACACCACATAATCCCCTACATTAATATGTCCTGCTAATGTACTATTATTAGAAAAAATACAATTATCTCCTACAATACAATCGTGTGCTATATGGCAATATGCCATAATCCAACAATTCTTGCCTATCTTAGTTTTCATTCTATCGGTAGTACCTCTATTGATAGTAACGCATTCTCGGATAGTAGTATTATCGCCAATCTCTGTTATTGTATCTTCATCATTGAATTTTTTATCCTGAGGAACCGCCGAAATTACGGCTCCAGGAAATATACTACAATTCTTCCCAATACGAGCGCCTTCCATGATAGTAACATTAGAACCAATCCAGGTTCCTTCTCCTATAACCACATTATTATGAATAGTTGTAAAAGGTTCTATAACTACATTCTTTGCAATCTTAGCTCCTGGATGAACGTATGCTAACGGTTGATTCATCAGTTAATTATTTTATTAAAAGGTTAGTTGCGAAAGTATACTAAAAGCAAAAATAATTTTAGTATATACTCTTTCTTTTTGTTTATTTTGATTTTACTATTTGGGCCATTAGTTCTGCTTCGGTAACTAGCTTACCATTTGCATATGCAAAAGCTTGCATATGACAAATACCTCTTCTAATAGGTGTTATTAATTCTAGTTTGAAAACCAAGGTATCTCCAGGTAGCACTTGTTGCTTAAATTTTACCTTATCAATTTTCATAAAATAGGTAAGGTAGTTTTCTGGATCTGGTACTGTGCTCAATGCTAATATCCCACCTGTTTGAGCCATCGCCTCTACTTGCAATACGCCTGGCATTACCGGTGCTCCCGGAAAATGTCCTACAAAAAACGGCTCATTCATCGTTACATTCTTAAGCCCTACGACATGTCTATCAGACATTTCTAGAATCCTATCTATTAATAAAAAAGGAGGCCTATGCGGAAGCATGCTCATTATTTTATTAATATCCATTAACGGCTCCTTATGAAGATCGAATTGAGGAACTTTGTTACGCTTTTCTATTTTTATTATTTTAGAAAGTTTTTTGGCAAACTGGGTATTTACATAATGCCCCGGTTTATTTGCTATTACTTTCCCTCGTATTCTTGTTCCAACCAGTGCCAAATCTCCTATCACATCTAACAATTTGTGTCGTGCTGCTTCATTTGGATAATGTAGGGTAAGATTATCTAAAATACCATTAGGTTTTACTGCAATTGCCTCTTTACCAAACGCTACCTTAAGTTTTTCCATGGTACCTGCACTTATCTCCTTATCAACATACACAATTGCATTGTTAAGGTCTCCCCCTTTAATCAAACCATGTTCAAGTAACATTTCTAGTTCATGTAAAAAACTAAAAGTTCTGGCATCTGCTATTTCTGTCTTAAATTCAGAAAGATTTTTAAGAGATGCATTTTGCGTACCAAGCACTTTGGTACCAAAATCTACCATCGTTGTAACCTGATACTGATCAGAAGGCATTACTATAATTTCACTACCTGATTCTTCATCTGTATATGAAATTACATCTTTGACAATATATTCTTCTCTTTCTGCTTCTTGCTCTACGATACCTGCTTTTTCCAGGGCCTCAATAAAATACTTACTAGAGCCATCCATAATAGGAGGTTCTGGTGCATCTAAGTCTATCAAAAGATTATCAATTTCGAGACCCACACAAGCCGCAAGTACATGCTCTGAAGTCTGAATACTTACTCCATTTTTTTCCAGATTAGTACCTCTCTGCGTATTTACAACGTAGTTCGAATCTGCTTCAATGATAGGGCTTCCTTCTAGGTCGATTCTACAGAATGCATACCCATGGTTTTCTGGAGCAGGTTTAAAAGTTAAGGTAACTTCTTTTCCGGTGTGTAAGCCAACACCTGTAAGTTTAACTTCTTCTTTAATGGTTCTTTGTTTGCTCACAACAGCATCACTCATTATTTATTTTTTTCTCTAGTTTGTATATTCTATCTACTATTTTGGGTAAATTTTTAAAATGAACATAGGACTTATTATAATCAGAATATCCCAAAGCTGGTGAGCCTTGAATTGCCTCTCCATCTTTTATATTTCTACCAATACCTGATTGCGCCTGGATCTTAACATTGTTTCCTATTGTGAGATGTCCTGCAATTCCAACCTGACCACCTATCAAACAATGTTTACCTATTTTTGTGGATCCAGCAATCCCTGTTTGAGCAGCAATTGCAGTATGCTCGCCAATTTCAACATTATGAGCAATTTGTATTTGATTATCCAGCTTTACTCCTTTATTAATTACCGTAGACCCTAACGTCGCCCTATCTATTGTGGTACCTGCACCTACATCTACATAATCTTTTATTATCACGTTACCTGTTTGCGGGACTTTACTATACTCTCCTTTTTCATTAGGTGTAAAACCAAACCCATCTGCTCCTACTATTGCTCCACTATGGATAACGCAATTATTTCCTATTATGGTTTCAGAATATATTTTGGCACCAGCAAAAACAACTACATTATCACCTATTGTAACATTATCTCCTATATATACATTCGGGAAAATCTTGGCGTTTTTACCAATTTTCACATTCTCTCCCATGTATGAAAATGCTCCAAAATAAATATCATCATGAAATGATGCATTTTTTGAAATAAAACTAGGTTCTTCTATCCCTGTTTTATTCATTTTCACCATATTGTAATACTCTAAAAGCTTAGAAAAAGCTTGGTACGCATCATCTACTCTAATCAATGTAGATTTAATCTCTGATTCTGCTTCAAAAGTTTTATCTACGATAGTGATCGAAGCATCAGTAGAATATATAAATTGAGTGTATTTGGGGTTGGCCAAAAAGGTTAATGAGCCTTTAGTCCCTTCTTCAATTTTAGCTAACTTAGATACTTCAACAGTTTCATCTCCTTCGATTTCTCCGTTTAAAATACCCGCAATTTGTGTGGCTGTAAAAATCATTCTAGCAAAAGTATAAAAAATGTATTAATCTATATGCTTTGGATAGCACATAAAATATTTTGTAACGGGTTTTGATAATGCTTCCAAATTAAACTGATCACTTGCTTTAACAACATCAACAATCTTTCTGGATTTATATAAAATATTTATATTCTGTTTATTAATATGATATGCCTGATTGGAAATCATTCCATCAAACACAAAATAACGAGCTTCTTGATCCGAAATTTTATAGGTAGACTTTATTTTTTCGATATGCTTTTCTGTTTTTTTAACTGAAAACGATCTTTTTTTAACTTTTATTTTAAGCAAATCCCTATTAATAATCATGGATGATAACCTACTCAAAACAAAATCATCAGAACTCATCCATTCTTTCATTGCCATCACAATATCATAATCATCCAATTTTGAGAATATTTCTAAAACTTCTGAGCTAAAATTATCAGAGGTAATTTTATTTTCAAGAAAAAACAATAGAGCATTACTTGCTTTTAATTTATGTCCTTTTTCTACTAACTCTTTTGCCCTTTGAAGCACTCTAATCAATAAGTTTTCTGCTACCAAACTTGTTTTATGTAAGTAAACCTGCCAATACATCAAACGTCTGGCAAGTAAAAACTTTTCTACAGAGTAAATACCTTTTTCTTCTACCACCAAAGAATCATTAACAACAGTTAACATTGTTATTAAACGCTCACTATTAATATTACCCTCTGAAACGCCCGTATAAAAACTATCTCTCTTAAGATAATCCAACCGATCCATATCTAATTGGCCAGAAATTAACTGATGTAAAAAGTCGCGATGATATTCTCCTTTGAAAACAGCGATCGCAAGTGTTAAACTACCGTTAAACTCTTTATTAATCTTCTCCATAAGCATAAGAGAAATGGATTCATGATTCACTTCGTTCACGATACTATGTTCCATAGCATGCGAAAAAGGGCCATGCCCAATATCATGTAATAGAATAGCAACATAAAGAGCTTCTTCCTCCTCTTCTGAAATAGTGACCCCTTTAAAACGAAGCACTCTCACGGCTTTTTGCATTAGATGCATACATCCTAATGCGTGATGAAATCGGGTATGATGCGCTCCTGGATATACTAGATAAGACAACCCCATTTGTGATATTCTACGTAACCTTTGAAAATATTTATGTTCTATTAAATCAAAAATTAGTTCATTAGGTATCGTAATAAAACCGTAAATTGGGTCGTTTAATATTTTGAGCTTATTTCTTTTTTTCAAGTTCAGTTTATCTTTACGGGAGCAAATATACATATATGCTTGGCATATGAAAATTTCGAAATAGATTTTAAGCTATCAAAACTTCGAATTAAAAATATAACTAAACAAATAGTACGTATTAATTAATATTATTAAAAATTAAAAATTAATGAGTAAAATAAAAATATTATGGGTAGATGATGAAATAGATTTGCTAAAACCTCACATCTTATTCTTAGAAAAGAAAAATTATGAGGTTACAAAATGCCAGAGTGGTACAGAAGCTTTGGATATATTAGATGACACTAATTTTGATATTATTTTTCTTGATGAAAATATGCCTGGCCTCTCTGGTATTGAAACATTATCAGAAATAAAAGAAAAGAAAGATAGTGTTCCTGTAGTTATGATCACCAAAAGTGAAGAAGAGTATATCATGGAAGAAGCTATAGGAAGTAAGATAGCCGATTACCTCATCAAACCAGTAAACCCAAATCAAATACTACTAAGTTTAAAGAAAAATCTAGATAACTCTCGATTGGTTTCAGAAAAAACAACATCAAGCTACCAACAGGAGTTTAGAAAAATTGCTATGGATATGGCAATGGTCAATTCGTATGAAGAATGGGCCGAGCTTTATCAACGATTAATTTATTGGGAATTACAATTAGAGGATATTGAAGATTCTGGGATGTTTGAAATTTTAGAATCTCAAAAAGTAGAAGCTAACACCCAATTTTTTAAATTTATTGATAAGAATTACAATGATTGGTTTAGCGGAAAATATGATGTTCCTATCATGTCGCATACCCTATTTAAAGAAAAAGTAGTTCCCGAAATTAGTAAAGATCAGCCTACCTTATTAGTGGTTATTGATAATTTAAGGTATGATCAATGGAAAGCTTTTGAGCCTATCATCAATAATTACTACAAAAAAGAACAAGAAATTTCTTATTGCAGCATCCTCCCTACTGCTACTCAATATGCAAGAAATTCGATTTTCTCGGGTTTAATGCCATCAGAAATGAAGAAAAGACATCCTGATCTTTGGCTAGACGACACTGATGAAGGAGGAAAAAACATGCATGAAAATGATTTTTTGACTGCGCAATTACAAAGATTGGGGTTAAACATAAAGCATGAGTATTATAAAATCACAAATGAGAAATCAGGAAAAACACTTGCTGCCAATTTCAAAGGACTAAAGGACAATGATCTAACTGTTGTCGTTTATAATTTTGTTGATATGCTTTCTCATAGTAAAACGGAGATGGAGGTAATTAAAGAATTAGCATCTAATGATAAATCCTATAGATCTCTCACTCAAAGTTGGTTTAAAAACTCTCCTTTGTTAGAAATGATCCAACAAGCACAGCAATTAGGATTCAAACTACTGCTTACAACCGATCACGGTACGATCAATGTAAAAAACCCTTCTAAAGTAATAGGTGACAAAAATACCAGTCTTAATCTACGATATAAAACAGGAAAAAGCCTTACCTATGAACGTCGTGAGGTTTTAGAAGCTGTTGATCCTAAGTCTATACATTTACCATCTATAAACATGAGTAGTTCATTCATTTTTGCAAAGGGTGATTATTTCTTTGCATACCCGAACAACTACAATCACTATGTTAGTTATTATAGAAATACTTACCAACACGGTGGAGTATCCTTAGAAGAAATGATCATCCCATTTGCTGTATTAAACCCCAGATAAAATAAATCTAGAGAGCGTATAAGCAATAATTTAAACCAAACAACCATTTTTAATTGGCTTAAATTATTGCTTATATGAACCACTTTTATTTAATTGCACAATTTCATAAATAGATAAATTTCTGGTTAAAATGACAATAGAATACACCCTAACAGATCTTCCTGATGTTGCCAATAAAATAATATCCAACATTAAAGAGAAAATTGTGCTTTTCGAAGCCGAAATGGGAGTAGGAAAAACAACCTTGATCAAAGAAATCTGCAAACATCTTGGCGTGCAAAGTGTTATTTCTAGTCCAACATATTCATTAGTTAATGAATATGAAAGTAATGATGGATTAATATACCATTTTGATTTTTATCGTATAAACGATGAAGAAGAAGCATATCAAATTGGGTTTGAAGAATATTTGGATTCTAATGAATGGATTTTTATAGAATGGCCAGAAAATGTAGCAGGTTTGTTACCAGAAAACAGTACTCGAATAAAGATTAAAATTGTAGACGGAAACAAACGAATTCTAACATTTTAGCAAGACAACACCATCAAAATAAGAACCAAATACGTTAAGGTACTTGTTTTCTTAGCTTTTTTATTCGTAATTTGGATTAATGAATTTTGCACAAATGAATACATCAAATTCTCCTTTTACCAAAGAACAGTTGTTACCACAAGAAGAAATGATCGAGGTAGCACGCAAAAAAGGAAAGCTTTTTATTGGTATACCCAAAGAAGCCCATTATCAAGAAAAACGAGTATGTCTTACTCCTGATGCCGTTGCTGCACTTACAGCACACGGACATAGAATCCTGATAGAAACCAATGCTGGACTTGATGCTAGTTTTACAGATCGAGATTATAGCGAAGCTGGTGCAGAGATCACAAATGATAAAGGCAAAGTTTTTGGCTGCCCTATTATATTAAAAGTAGAGCCACCTTCTTTAGAAGAGCTTGAACATATAAATCCTCAAACTGTATTAATATCTGCATTACAATTAAAAACACAATCCAAAAAATATTTTCAGGAACTTGCCAAAAAGAGAATAACTGCTTTAGGTTTTGAGTTTATAAGAGATGCAGACGGGGCCTACCCTGCTGTAAGGGCATTAAGTGAAATAGCAGGTACCGCCGCAGTACTCATTGCATCCGAATTAATGAGTAGTGTTAATACTATGGGACCTGGATTAATGATGGGGAACATTAGTGGTGTACCACCTGTAGAAGTCGTTATTATTGGGGCTGGGACTGTTGGGGAATTTGCCGCCAGATCGGCTATAGGGTTAGGAGCCAATGTAAAGGTTTTTGATAATTCTATTACCAAACTTCGATGTTTACAGACGAATGTTGGAAGACCCCTATACACCTCCACCATTCAACCCAAAAACCTTCTTAAAGCATTGCGTAGATGCGATGTTGCAATTGGCGCCGTTAGAGGAAAAAATCGTGCTCCAATTGTAGTAAATGAGACTATGATAGAGCGTATGAAAACGGGCGCTGTCGTTATCGATGTAAGTATTGATATGGGAGGATGTTTTGAAACCAGTGAAGTTACCTCTCACGACCAACCTACCTTCGAAAAACACGGCGTAACACACTACTGTGTGCCTAATATCCCCTCTAGATATGCCAGAACATCATCTTTATCGATCAGTAATATTTTTACTCCGTACTTACTCCAGATAGGAGAAGAAGGTGGTATAGAAAATGCGGTACGATTTGATCGTGGTCTTAAAAATGGACTGTATTTTTATCGAGGTATCCTAACGAATAAGTCGATTGCAGATTGGTTTGACTTATCTTATAGAGATATTAATTTACTTATTCTATAAAAGTATTGCATCGATCTAAAACCAAAAGAATTCCCATAAAATATACTACAAAAACTTTGTGAAGAAACAAGAGAATTTTATTTGAAACTTTACTTACATTTGATCCCATAAATTAGTGTATTAAGTTTATGAAATTAGCACAGCGATTACTGTACTACTTAGGTGGGTTCGGAATTGGATTAATTCTCTTATTTTTCTTTTTGGGAGGTAAAAAAACTTCTTGCGATTATGGTCCCGATGCAAGAGTTCTTAAAAGCATACGAATTAAGAAACGTATTTTTTCTGAAGATGCTCGTAGCACCATGCAAATTCATCAAATTGATACTGCCGATATTTCCAGTATATTAAAAAAGGGAGATGTTAACTTTTCTAAAAGTAATACAGAGCTTGATTCTTGTAAAATATACTTTATTGAAGGACTGTTTAAAGAAAAGAGTATTGATCTACTTATAGAAAACTGTGATACTGAAGCAAAAATAAATTCTATAAAAATCACAAACCTCTATTAGACTTTTACTTTTTCTAACAAAATTCTATTCTAATGGAAACTCAAAACAAATTACAGTTCCTTTGTTACGTTGAGAATCTATTTCTATTAAACCATTATTACTTGCAACTCTGTGCCTTATACTTCTTAATCCTACCCCATAATTAATCTTACTAATATCAAACCCTTTACCATTATCTTCAACGATCATGTTTATTTTCTTTTCACCTTCATGAATGGTTAAGTTGATTAAAACTTCACTAGCATTTGCATGTTTACATATATTTGTAATAAGCTCCTGAGTTATTCTATAAATTACTAATTGAATACTTTTAGGTATATCATTAATTTCTTTTTCTGGATGTATATAATACTTAACATCCAAGTCTTGATGTATAGAAAACTCTATGAGTTCTTTTATTAAGTCAACAAAATAAAAGTTATTAATGCTTTTTGGCATTAAATCATGCGAAATAGATCTAACTTCATTATATGTAGAATCTAAAGTAGAAATTATAGGCTGCAACTCACCTAGTATACTGTCCTTCACATTATTCAATTGCATTTTTATAGCCGCCAAACTACCACCAACTCCATCATGTAAATCTTTAGAAATTCTTTCTCTTTCTTTATTCTGTCCATCAACATAAGCCTTAGTCTTTTGAAACTTATGCATCTCTAATAAATTCTTAACCTTTTCTTCATTCAATTCTTTATGTTGTTGAAACAATAATCTTTGATTTTTCAATCGCTGCTTATACAATAACAATATAACACTAAGTAATACAACTAATACAATGGTAATGATTATATATAACTTTTGTCTAAAAACTATTTCTTTCTGACGAGCTATTTCATTTTCTTTTTTTGACGTTTCGTACTTAGTTTCAATCTCAGATATTTTTGCATTCCTTTCTATTTGATACAAACTGTCAACTGCATTTTTATATTTAGTAATATATAAATCTGCTTTTTTCATATCAGATTTTGCTACATAAACTTCAATTAAGCCAACTGCTATTTTTGAAAGTGTTTGGTAGTTACCTGTATCTTCTGCTAATTTTTCAGACTCTTTTAAATATACAAGTGCTTCGTCATATTCTTTTTGATCATATAACAAAACTGATAAATTTGTTAACATCATACTGTACAAATTCATATACCCAGATGCTTTCGCTATATCCTTTCCTTCTATCCAATATTTTTTAGTTTTCTCATACTCATCTAATTGATAATGTAATGCACCAATATTCACCAGCATACTGCAAGCATTATAATTATCTTTCAATTTTCTATATAAATCTAGACTTACCAAAAGATTCTTTTTTGCTTTCTTGTATTTTCCTTGTTGATATTGTATCAAACCAAGAGAATTATATGCTGCCGCCAAAATGTTGTCTAATTTTGATTCATTAACAATAATTTCTAAGTAATGTTTGGCTTTATCAAATGTCTTTAGTTCTCGATGAACTTCTGAAAGTTTATAATAAAGTTTGTGTTTAAACTGCGGATCCGGATTATTTTCTAACTTATCTAGTGCTTCAAATATTAAGCTAACTATTTTATCTTGATTGCCACGAACACTATTCAATTGACTCATACTCGTTACAGAATAAGCAAACAAAGTATCATTATTAACTTCTCTACTTATGTCTAAAGCTTTATCATAAAACACTAATGCTGAATCTGATTTTGTCAAATTCTCATAAACCATCGCTAATTTCACATAACTACTAACCAGATACGTCTTGTTATTATTCTTCAAACTATACTTAATCATCTTTTTAGCATGTTGCAATGCCATTTCTGATGATTCATTCTCAATATCATAGAATTGTTTTTCTAGATTCCTAAATTCTTCTTGTTGCCCAAAAAAGAGAAAACTATTTAACAAGAAATACAGGGTAACAAATACTTTATAAAAATAATTCATTATTGAAGAGTACCTTTATTTAAAACATGAATACAAATAGAATAAACCTAATTAATACTCTTATGAAAATTGCATCAAATATTCATAAGAGTATTAATTAGGCGATATATTATTTAACTATCACGAAGGTATATAATAAATAATTAGTAAGTCAATAGTTGGCTTATATAGATTGGTAAAATAAGTCATTTATTATATAAAACTAATCTACTCGATGCAGTTTCTCATTTTCATAAGTAAACATATACTCCTTCCCTTTCTCTGAAAATTTGATCCTAAAATCTGAAGACATTGCCACATCCATAGTTGGAAACCACTTTTTTATTTCTTTGTTTATCAAAATAAAAAGTCCATTCTCATCACCTACTGCACAAAACTTTTCTAACGTACCAGAATGAATATTGACACCTGTAGAGTTGTTTAAAATTTGATATTCATTTACTATGCTAGATGTAGGTATCCCTATTTCACTTATCCCTAACAAGGAGTTGTTATCAAATTTTGTTTCAGAATCTTTTTGCATCTTCTTTCTTGCAATAAACTCTAAAATATTTTTATCGGTATCATAAAAATAAATAGCATATGCATCCCAAAAATCAAAGTACTGGGTCTCAATTCCTTCATAAGTAAGCACCTTTACTCTTTCTTTTAGCCATTGTAGAGCCTGTTTTTCTCTATTTGAAGGAATATTAATTGCAAAATGATATGGAGTACATTCCTTTCGACAGCTTAATTTTAAAATAGAATTTCCGATTTTAAAAGAAACAGAAGAACCAGATTTCTTTATCATTTCTAATTCTAACACTTCATGATAAAATTTGATTTGATCATCTATTTTTGACGTATAGATTTCTAATTCCTTTATTTCCATACACTATATCTCTTATTTATTCTATAGGATAACTATATGCAAAAAACTCATCGTCTCTTACAAATCCAATTTTTTCATACAATCGTTGCGCTGTAAAATTATCTTTTGCAGTTCCTAAATCTACTCTAATCGCACCGACCTCTTTTGCCAAACCAAAAGAAGCATTGATCAATAGTTCTGCTATTCCTTTTTTACGGTATTCTGGTGCAACAAATAAATCATTTAAAACAATAATTTTGCCTTGAGACACCGAACTAAATGAATAATAATTTAATACAAATCCAGCAGGGTTATTACCAGGATCCAAAGCGATATAAACCGTAGCCTCTTTATTTTTTAAGCGGTCATTTAAATATGATTTATACTTCTCTTTGTTAGAAGGTTGTTTGTAAAAAATCATATATTGGTTAAAGAGGTCTACTAATGAATCTAATTCTTCAATACTTACCTTTTTTATTGTTATGCTCATTTGTTTTCTGTTTTCAATTACTTTGAATATTCTATTTTTAGTTTTTACATGGGGTATTTATCAATTTTTTAGCAAATATCCAATGATCAAAAGTTTGTTCTCCTATAGTATATTGATCTTCCCCTATAATGGTATACCCTTCTCTATCATAAAAACACATTGCTCCTTTATTTGATTTTAAAGTTGAAAGCCACACATATTCATTACCGGTATTAACCGTCTCTCTCTCTATTAATTTTTGCAATTGCATTCCTATTCCAGAAGATTCAAAACCCGGTAAAATATAAATGCGCTGTAACTTACAACCTTTCCCATTACCAATTATATTAGTAGAAGCATCTAACTGAAGTTTTGCATATCCCACTTTTAAATTAGAAGTAACATCTTCTGCAATCCAGTACGTGTTCTTTGTATTGGCAAGACTATTATTTATTTTCTCAAGACTAAATGCATTTGTTAAATATGCATCTATATCCTCTTGATTTTCAAAAAGGTGTCTGTAGTATATATCAAATGTACTTTTACCAAGAACAGCGATTGATGCCGCATCATTGGTGTTGGCTAATCGTATTGTTATCATAATTTGATCTATGAGCAAGTTTTATAGACTATTTTACGCTATCGTTATCACTCTTATAGTGACCATAGGCCTATCTTTTTCTTGGGTTCGTATTTTTAAACTTTTTTAGTAGTACTTTAAACAAATGTTCTTGTACAGGTTTATATACTTTTTTGGTACTTACTGGATATTTCTTCAAGTAAGCGACTGGTCTGGTCGGTCTCTTTTCAAAACCGCCTCCACAATTCGGACAAACATTATGCAAAATTGTATGTACACAATCTTGACAAAAAGTACATTCAAAAGTACAAATCATTGCCTCTTCACTTTCGTTGCCTAGCGCTTTATCGCAATGTTCGCAAGAAGGTCTCATTTCTAACATACTCAATAATTTACTGGTGATTCATCTTAATTGTACTACTCGTATCGCTTTTGCTGTTTTTGATACGTTGCTATAGCACTTTCTATCTGTTGTCTTTCTGTTGTTTCTGGATACAGTATATATTTGGGCGCTATAATCGGTTTAACTTCTGTAATTGTTATTTCTGTGATTGATGAAAACGGGAATTTACCTTGTGTAATTTGCAATAATGGCTTTTCTAACTCAGTAAAAATTGTCTCTGATTTTGTTACAATTCGCGCGTTTCCCTTTAATTGGAACCCTTTTTGAACAAAAACATCGATAAAACTAATACACACTTTTTCATTTTGCCTTATGTTCTTTACGGTTTGTGGAGAAGCTATATTAGCTACCAGAATGGTAGAAGTGTCACTATATGTAAACACTTCTTTAGGAGAAACATTAGGCATATTCTCTTTTGATGACGTTGCCAACCAACATAAAACGCTTCTCTCGATATACCTGATTATTTCTTCTGTTAACATAATTCGTTTTTTGATTGATGATATTTATAAATCACTCTGAGGTAGATTCATTGTACTACTGCATTTAAATAGTATTCCATTTTTCAACATATTCCAACACTGCTTTTGGAATCTCCATACCTTCCTGCAAGTCTTTGTCAGAAATAGGAGTTTCTGCAACTTGTCTTAAAGGAACAACACCTGCCCATATGGGTAATTCATAATCTTCTTTTTCATCTACCACACCTTCTGCTCTTATTTTTGCAGAAGCCATATCCATACTTATTTCGATAACCAGCGTTGCATTAAACTCTTTTTCATTTGGCTGCCTAATATTATCCCAATGGCCAGGTACCATATGATTTAAGATACATTCCAATGCTTTCATTTTTTCTGTAGGTTCCTCTACTTTTTTTACGCTTCCAAAAACAGTAACCGAACGATAGTTTGCAGAATGATGAAACGCTGATCTCGCTAAAACTAATCCGTCGAGATGCGTAACAGAAAGACTCGCTTCTTTTGCGGCTAACAAAGAAAGCATCATTCTATTTTTTAAAGATCCATGTATATAAATTTTATCTTCGGATCGCCCGTAAGCCATAGGAATCACAATCGCTTTACCTTCCCAAACATACCCCACATTACATAAAAATGCATCGTCTAAAATGGCATTAATAGCTTTAACATCATAATTCGCTCTTTTTGGTCCCCTAACTACCTTATTTAATGTTGAAACCGGATACTTTGTCATCATTCGATTGTTTAATTACTTCAAAAGTAGTAGTTTTATGGTTCGTTATACTGATCCAGTTTTTAAATATTCTATAGTCCGGTTTTGTTTCCTTTTAAAAATAATATTTCTCTTGTTCGCAATACGAATCGTAATTTGTATTTACAATTATGTGATCAGATAATTGGTTTTATAAAATCTGGTCAACTACCTCCAGCTACAAAACTTCCTGGCTCACGAAAATTGGCAGAAGACCTTAATATACACCGTAAAACAGTCATTGCCACCTACGAAGAACTTATCTCTCAGGGTTGGATAGAAACCGTTCCCTCACGGGGTACCTTTGTAACGGCTTCATTACCTATAGTTAATCCAGAAAAAATTGATCTGGATACTAATCAAAACTACCTAAAGAATAAAAGTGGTTTTTCTTTTTACATGCGCCCTCACCTCATGTTTAAATCGATTGCTGTGAACGATAAAAAAATATTACGTATTGGTGATGGAGCACCAGATCATCGATTAGCACCTATTGATGAAATAGCAAAAATTTATCGTAACATAACAAAAAAGAGTCACCATAAAGATTTGTTAAAGTATAGCTCTATTTATGGAAATTTTGAACTAAGAAAGAACCTGGCAACCTATTTAAATCAAACCAGAGGATTACATATTACTACAGATAATATATTAATCACACGAGGAAGCCAAATGGGAATTTATCTGGCAAGTCAATTGTTACTTCATCCAAAAGGCACCATTGTTGTCGGCAACACAAATTATATGACTGCAGATGATACTTTTAAAGAGGCTGGTGGCAGTATAGAACAGGTAATAGTAGATGATCAAGGATTGGATACCGATGAGATAGCCACACTTTGCAAAACCAAAGACATTAAAGCGATCTATGTAACCTCTCATCATCATCATCCTACAACAGTAACACTCTCTGCCAAAAGACGTATGCATTTATTACAACAAGCGCAGCAACATCAATTTGCAATAATAGAAGATGATTATGACTATGACTTTCATTACACCAATGCTCCTATTCTTCCTCTAGCAAGTAATGATACTAATGGAAACGTAATTTATATTGGTGGTTTTACTAAAATGATAGCCCCCGCCATGCGTGTGGGATACTTGATCGCTCCAAAAGATTTTATAGATGAAGCGGCAAGGTTACGAACAATTATAGACAGACAAGGCGATACTATATTAGAACAGGTACTTGCCCAGATGCTAAGCTCTGGAGATGTGCAACGTCATAGTAATAAGGTGATTAAAATTTACAAAAAACGAAGAGATTTGTTTTGTTCACTTTTAAAAGAGAAACTCGGCAACTATTTTAGTTTTGATATTCCTAATGGTGGTATGGCAGTTTGGGTAAAACTCAACAAATCTTATCATTGGGATCAAGTATGTGAAACAGCTAGAGCATATGATCTAACGATTAATCCCGATTGGAGACGCTACGACAATGATAACTCTGGGCACAACGGGGTTCGGATGGGGTTTGCTGCTTTAAACGAAGAAGAAATAAGAGAAGTAATACATCGAATGGTAACAGTTTTCAAAACATTAAAACAAAATCAATAACCACTAACCCTCGATCATCGACATTGCCAATATCCTCAATTTATCTCAAAACATTTTAAGATCAACCATCATAAATAATAGTGGTTGCTAGTATACCGAGCAGTAATATTAACAAAACAAAAAAACTACTATGAATTTAATCCCCAAAAAAGGTTTTTACCGACTCTTTAGTATAAATTACTGATTACAAAAGAGTTTCATTTATAATAACTTTTAAAACCCCTTACAAAACTAATATACAATGAAGAGTTTATTATTGGTACTTTTATAGTTGGTATTGCATTAAATATTACTTTTCACTCAACACACTTTTCCAGGTAACAAACGCTTCTCGTTCTTTCCCTTCTTCATCAATAAGCCCTGCATCTCTCCATAATTTACCTTGGTCTTTTCTATCATCAGGAAACGTTTCCCACAAAGCATCAAAGTCTCTATAGGCCCACCAAATCACAAACTCATAATCTTGTTCTCTAGCATTAGCAAATAGTGTTTTCAAATATGTATCTTGTTCCTTTGCATTTCCCGGAATAAATACATCGAAACTCGAAACAGATAAATCTTCAGCAATATGCCCGCTCTCTACAAAGGCAATCGGTCTGTTAATTTTTTTATGTAAAAAATCAAAAGTTTGCTGAAATTCACTTTCTGAATGTTGATTTTTCAAAAAAGGATAAAAGCTAATTGCTACAAAATCTAATTGATTCATGTAATCAATCATTTCATCGATATAAACATTAGGGTTTATTATAGTCGGATTATATAAATTATGCAAAGAAATAGATTCTGATACCTTAAGGTTAGGGTATAGTTGTTTGATTCTTAATTTTACATTTTTAATCAGTAAGGTATATTCTTGCCATTTACCTTCTTCTTTTAGACGTAGTTCATTTACTTCTATCGCAATTACTAAAAAATCAGGTTTCAGTTGGTCAACCAGGTATTTAACATGTTTAAAATATGCATCTTCAATATGAACATCGTTCAAACCAGTATAGCTTGGTACAATATCATTATAATCGGTTGTAAGTTCATCTCGATCCAAATTAAGTAAACCAACAGAAAGTAATAATTGTTTATCTTCTATTTTTCTTTGCACTCTACCTGCAATCTCTCCTGTAAATTCTGCCGGAAGTGGCAAATCATTAATCCAGGAATCCCAAGGAATGTGATAATCGATATGCTCTGTATAAATATCTGCATTGTTTTTTATAAATTCATAAGTTACTGCTACATCTTCTGGATTAGGGCCATAGCTCCAAGTGGTAAATCCCATATTAAAATTTCGTTGAGTAGCTTCAGAAGTATTTTCATCATTCTTTGAACACCCAAAAAAAGAAATTATAAAAACATTTAAAACAACAACCATTCTATAATCCATATAATAAATAGCATTTAGCGTTATAAAATCTACTCTCTTAACTTACTTAAAGTTTTTATCTTTCTTGATAAACTGTTATAATATAACACCTTTTTTGAGAGTTTTATTTTAACAGTATCAAAAGTTATATTATAAATAAAACCTTAATTTAAAAAATTAGTTGTTAAACTAGAAAAGCACAAGTGATTAACTTGCGCTTTCATATATATAAATTATATCAACTTATTAATTAATACCAATTCACACTTAAAGTTACCATACTATTTTATAAAATAAAGGCAAATCAGACAACTCTTGCTGGCTTATGTAAACCAACAACAGTAAGTACAGCAGCACCATTAATCCAATAGTAATAAGCATCTATACCTTTAAAAGAGAATATAAAAGTTGCTAAAATAAATATGATTGCTACAGAAAAATCTACCATCAAATGAACTTGATAAGGAATGATTCTAAACAACCCTAATTGATGGTCGGTTAATATAGTTAAAACAAATGCTGCAATTCCCTTAGCAACCGATATCTTTAAAGCCATAGGGTGGGAATCACCTAATCCAAGTACAAAAGGAAGTACTACTAATGCTATCGCAACAGGGGTAATCTAAAAACGAATGTATTTTTTGAGTTATAAAACGCATAATTTTGATTTTTTAATGATTAAACTTTTAAAGCGACTTTCTTTACAAAAGAAAAAACAGAGTACTACATGTTGAGTTTATTGATTTTACTATTTGTTAAAACTCATGGTACTGATATTACTTTAACAAAGAAAGTACGATACAAAGATCAAGAGAAAGAGAAGTAATATTGGCACAAAAAAGTAGCCAAAAGTTGTACTTTTTAAGATCGTCTTTTACATCAAAATAACGATTTGATTTCTTTTTCAAATTGTTATGAATAAAATTACCCTTACTTACAGTTTTGATATATAAACCAAAAGAAAGCCCTATATAACTTCGAAAAATTCTTGCAATTTTAGTTTCAAAATTACTACTCATTATTCCTGTAAAAACATCACTTTTTTTGCGAATACAATCCGAATTTTAACATTTTATAAAATTTTAAATCAGATTTAGGTTTTAAAAGTAAGGGAATATTCGCACTTTTGGAGCGTGTTATAGCACTACACAACACTAATTTATTACCGTTTTTAAGTAAAAAATATAAGAAATGAGATTTTTAAAAACATTGTCAATATTGCTAAGTGTATTGTTTGTTTTTTCATGTAAAGAGAAAACAAATAGTATTACAGAAAAGGAATATCAAAATGCAGTAAGTTATATGTATGATAATTACAATAACAAAACAGCTTTTAATCTTTACACATCTGTAAATTGGTTTACAGATAATTCTGGACTATGGTTTATAGAACATAGTGAAAAAGGAAAAATGTATAAAACCGTCGATTTTGATGACAACGAATCAAAATTATTATTTGATCATCAAAAACTAGCAAATGCTTTAGATACATTAACAGAGAATAAAGTAACAGAAAATGATATTTCTGTTTCAAATATTCAATTAAAAGAAAACGGAAATTTATCTTTTAACTTCGAAAACAAAGGGTATCTATTAGATATTAAGACGTATCAGGTAACTAAGGAGGAAGAAGTAAAAAAAGAAACTAGAAATCCTTTAGAAAGTGTTTCTCCCGATGGAAAATGGGTTGCTTTTACCAGAGATTACAACTTGTACATTAAATCTACCTCATCTAATCAAGAGTACCAATTGACTAATGATGGTGAGAAAGGATATGAATACGGAACCTGGTATGGATGGTATGATACCATTGAAGGAGAAAATGGAGAGCGTCCAGCACATTTTTATGTAAACTGGTCGGAAGACTCTAAATGGATAACTACTAATGTGGTAGACCTTAGAAATGCAGAAAAAATGTATTTATTAGATTTTAGCATCGACTCTCTATATAGACCAAAACTTCTTTCTTATTACAGAGGTTCTCCTGGAGATACTACTATGGTACACACCCAACCTGTATTTTTTAATGTAGCAACCAAAAAAGAAGTAAAAACAACATTGCCTAAGAACACTCATATCAACGATGCATATTCTGAGTGGACCAATACATCTGGAGTTATTATTGGCGGATATCAGGAAAGAGGATTTAAAAAAGAACATTTATTTCTTATCGACCTAAACACCAACACATCAACACCTTTATTTACAGATGAGAGCAAAACCAATATTGGTAATTTTTCATATGTACAAATGAAAAAGAGTGAAAAAATAATTGTTTTCTCAGAAAAAAGCGGGTGGAGACAATTGTACCTGGTAGATATGAAAACTGGGAATTCATCATCTTTAACCAACGGAGAGTATTTTGTAAATTCGATCCCATATATTGATGAGGAAAATGAAATTATTTATTTCATGGCTTCTGGAAAAGAAGAAGGAAGTAATCCTTATCACCAAAAACTTTACAAAACTACCTTAGATGGAAAGGTTACTTTATTAACTCCTGAAGAAACGCATCATATTGTATCTTTTTCTGAAGATGGAAAACATTTTGTAGATAATTATTCTACGATCAACATCCCTACTACTACCGTATTAAGAGCATCGGATTCAGGAAAAATTATTACCGAGTTAACAAAAGCAGATGTATCGTACGCAACTTCTAAAGGTTGGACAGCTCCAGAAGTATTTGAATTAACTGCTAAAGATGGTAAAACCACTATATATGGCGCCTTATGGAAACCCTCTAACTTTGATCCATCAAAATCGTATCCTATCATAGATGCGACTTATTCTGGACCTCATACTCAATTGTTCCCTAAGTCTTTTAGTGGGATTTTTGGCAGACAATCTTTGGCAGAATTAGGTTTTGTGGTAATGGTTGTGGATGGTTTAGGAAGTTATGGTCGCTCTAAAGATTTTCAAAATCAGTCCTACAAAAACATGCAAAATAACCTAAAAGACCATACACTTGCTATTAAACATTTAAGAAGTAAGTATTCATGGATTGATTCTGATAAAGCGGGAGTATTTGGACATTCTGCAGGAGGATATGATACAGGTAGAGCCATGTTGGCTTTCCCAGAAACTTACAAAGTAGGAGTGTCTAGCTCTGCGGATCATGATTTTAGAATGGAAAAGGCCTGGTGGCCAGAAATGTATCAAGGTTGGCCAGTAGATAGTACATACCATACTATTTCTAACGTAACTAATGCAGCAAACCTACAAGGAAAACTGTTATTAGTACATGGTGGCATAGATGAAAATGTAAACCCATCGGCCACTTATAAATTTGCTGAAGCGCTAATAAAAGCAGATAAAGATTTTGATTTGCTAATATTACCTAGCCAGAGGCATCAATATCGAGGGAAATCCAGAAAGTATTTTCTTAAAAAGAAATGGAATTATTTTGTAGAACATCTAGCCAATAAAACACCTATATGGGATTTTAAATGGAGTTACGAATAACATAAATCTTGTTCTAAAAAAATAGCCTTTTCATATACCGAAAAGGCTATTTTTTAGAAACTTATATTTTTTACTTTGTTACATCGTCTAAGTTGTAGAGTTCAATACTGTTATTTCATTCTCTAATCTTCTTTTTAACCAACACAGGTTATAGACAAAAGAAATGTTCTATAATTTTTAAACCTATATATGATTAGTTACTTTTTTAAAAAGGAAAAGATCTTAACGCTTTTCTCTGTTTGAATTTTTAACAAATACATTCCATTAATTAGCCCATCAATATGTATAGATTCATTATTATACAACTTGCCAAAAAGTAGCTTTTGTCCGCTTAAACTAATAATTTCATATGGATAGCTTGCATAATCAGGGATTTTCATATCCACATATAACAAATTTGTTGCAGGATTAGGATATACAACAACATTATCTCTTGATACTAGATCATCATTATATGCTTTTTTAGATTCTTCAATAATATTTTCTTTTATTTCTTCTGGTTCATCGAAATAAATAATTGCAGGTAATGACTTATTACCAGCAGCATCAATAGCGACAATTGAAAATGATTTGATATTAATACCTCCAGTTATTATGCTAAATTTAGCATTTGTTCCTTGTAAAAAAACTCCTGGAGTCCTTGCTTCGGGTCCATAACTCAACTGATACCTTACTACCCCAACATTATCAGTTGATGCTTCCCATGCTAAATCCACAATAATTTTCTCTCTGGTTAATCCCAAAAAAATACTGTAATCTGTTGTAACAATTTTTGATCCTATAAGTTTTTTAGGAGTTGTTGGTCGTTCATTATCTTCAAAACAAGTTAATTCACCAATTATTGCATTAGAAGGTTCTGATCTATTACCAGCCATATCTACAGCAACAATTCTTAGGTTGTAAGAAGATGTTTCTTTAGGTAATTTAATATTTAAAGAATTACTAATACTAAAGATATTGAATGTTCTTGCAATTATTTTATCATTTTCATCCAAAATCAAGTGATTACGCACACCTTCCTCTAATTTTGGGTTATCCCATGTTATGAATACCGAACTATTCGAAGTTCCTACTACCTTAAATCCACTAGGAACTGAAGGTTTTTCTGTGTCTTCTGTTGATGTTGTAAAAGTTATCACATTACTTTTATCTGATTTATTACCAGAAATATCTACGGCTCTTACATAAACTTTATATTGTGTATTCTTTTTTAGTTCTAAATTCCTAGAAGGCCATGCACTGTTGTCAGGAAACAATTCCTCATTAATGTAAACTTCATACCCATTTACTATATAATTATCAGTAGATTTATCCCAGACGATTATAACTCGATTACCATTCTCAATATTATGTAATCTTAAATTTTTCGGGGTTGTAGGAACTTCTGTCTCTTTTTCTCCAGGGATGGTCTCTTTTAATACTTTAGAAATTCTACTGTTATTACTTGTATCGAATGCTTTTACTAAAAATTGATACTCTACTCCAGGAGCTAAAATACTAGTATCTATTTCTAATTCAGTGCTGGTGGTTGAGCCAACTAATCCTACTCCCGGGTTTATATATACATCATATTTTGAAATTCCTTGATTATCCGTAGATGCTGTCCATGTAAGCGTAAACGTTTCTTCTTTTACATCTACTATTTTTAGATCAGTAGGAGCAGATGGCTTCTCATTATCTACAACTATGTTATCATCAAACTCTACAAGAAATGCATTACTTGGAGTCGAAATATTACCTAACCTATTAACTGCATAAACCTTTACGGTGAAAGATCTTCCTCTACTTCTAAAATTTATATCAGTAGTTGTTTCATCTCCATTTACTGATTTTATAAACCCATCATCATAAAAAGGAAGGTCATTATAAATTTTATATGAGGCAACCTCTTCGTTACTATCGCCTTTTTCCCAAGATACTTGAAAATTATTTAAATCGATAGGCACAACCTTAAGTCCTATTGGTGCTGATGGTCTATCTATTTCATAATCCTCATTATCCTTTTTAGCTGTAGTAAAGGAAACTAAATCACTAGAGTCTGACCAATTATTCACATGATCACGAGCAAATACTTTATATGAATACGTTTTATTAGAAGATAAGTTACTAATAGTTACATTAGTATTATTGGTTCTAATTACAAAATTACCATTTTGATCATAGATCGCATATTCTATAACTCCAACATCATCTTTAGACGGTAACCAGGATAAACTCGCTGCGTTTGTTGTAACATTAGACACCCCAAAACCAAGTGGTTTTGTAGGAGAAACATTATCATCGATTTCCCGAGTCCACACCCAAATCGAGGCTGGTTCAGAAGACCTATTCCGATAAGAATCAACAGCATAAACTTTAAAAACATATAAATTATAAGGCATTATTTTTTTTGAGATTCTAATAAATGTATCACTAATATTAGCAATCAATTCTTCAGAATTATATACTTCATAAGATACTTTACCACTATTATCTTTTGCAGTATTCCAAGTCAGTACCAAACTATCTCCAGTAACATTAACAGCTCTTAATTGTTGTGGTACAGATGGAAGTTCTACATCTGGTTGGCCTTTTGTTTTCACAACTAATACCTTACTAACCTCTGAAGGATTCTCACTAGTGTCAATAGCCTTTATACTAAAATTATAAGTATAACTTGCTTTTAGATTATCAATATAAATAAAGTTATCGGTCGTTTCTTCTAATAATATACCACTTTCAAAAATTTCATACTTAACTACTTTAGCATTATCGGTAGATTTTTTCCAACTTAGTTTAAAAGAGGTTTCTGTAACATCTGATGCTTGAAGTTCTATTGGAGTAGATGGCTTTTCAGTGTCCTTTTCACCACAGGTTATAATACTTACCGTATTACTAGGAATCGAAGAATTTTTCGCCTTATCGACAGCAACAACTTTGATATTATAAGAACTACCTGGCAATAATTCTTTTATTGTAAAGGTATTATTTGAGGTTGTTCCAATAAGATTATCATTAGAAAATATTTTATACGAGACTACGGCGACATTATCTGTTGAGGTTTCCCATTCTAATGATGCAGACGTTTCAGAAAGATGAGGCACTCTTAAATTAAATGGAATTGAAGGAGAGTAAATATCATTTTTTTTAATTGTTTTTATCTCTATAGGAGTACTTGGAGCTGAATAGTTTCCAGAGATATCTCTTGAATATATTTTAAATTTGTAGTAGGTAGCCTCTCTTAATCCATCAATAATAATAGAGGTATTGGTAGTTGTATATTCTACTACATGACTTGCTTCATTAAGAATTACATATTCTCTAATCCCGATATTATCATTGGCGGTATCCCATACCAAATGTACAGAGCAATCACTAATATCCAAAACTCTTACACCACTTGGAACAGAAGGAGGGTGTATATCTTCGTCTAAAGTACTTACAGAAAACTCATTACTACTAACAGACTCTCTTCCGTAACCGTCTCTAGCGTATACTCTAAATCCATAGTTGGTACTTGGCTTCAATTTGGTAAGGTAAACCAAGTTAGTACCTTTTTTAACAGTCACTAGTTTACCATATTTACTATACACAACATATTCTTTTATATGAATATCATTTTCAGGGTTTTCCCAGGATAATTTTAATGAAGTGGTTCCTATATTAGAAGCTTTTAGCCCCCAAGGAGCAGGAATACGTTTCTTTTTGGAAAAACTATTATCTTTTTCTTCTTTATGAATAAGTTGCTTATTCATGCTATAACTATTTATTCCTATTCCAAAAATGAAAGAAATTAATAAGAATACAGTTAACTGTTCTTTTTTAGTAACAAACTTGAGAAACATGGTTTTGAGGTTTTAAGAAGGTTTTATACAATTAAATAAAAGTTAATAAAAATGATTAAAGATTTTAAAATCTATCACAAGACAGGTTTTATAAATGTATTGTTTCTTTTATAATGTCCATACTTCTAGAAATACGATATTTCTGATTTGTATATTATCAAATAATAATATTCAATTATTTTTTAAAGAGACAATAACAGATTTTCATCATTTAAAAGTTATATAAATAATTATTTTAAATATAACCCATTGTTTACAAAACAGATAGACCAATTACATAAACCGTAGACATGATTGTATAAACTGCAAATATGATTGTATAAACTGCAAAAAATTATAAAACACAAAAAAGAAGTTCTTAACCTTACTCTCACAAGTTCCCCAAGATAGAATCATAAAGAATTCTTTGGTTAGCTTGTATTCATTACGTTTAGCAATGAAAAGTCAAAGTATTATAAAATTGGGAAGTACAGAAAGTTTTTAGTTTAGAAATAGCAGCCCAATTTTAAGCTAAACAATTTTCGAACATTTCCAATTATAGCAGGTAGTTTATCTCTTTGTAATAGATATTTGATGCATAGGGTTTAAACAATCACATACATTACTCTAAAACCAAATCATATTTCGATAATAAACCACCAAGGTCTGCTACTTTAAACTTTGCCTTTTTAAGCGAGTTTATTTCGGGATTGATACAAAAGTTTCTGGCTGTTCTAAAATCAACTTTATCTGCAATCGTTTTTTCGAAAACTGCATCAGCCAAATCAACATTATCAAAGATAGTTCCTGTCAGGTTTGTTTCTGTAAAATCTGCTTTTTTTAAGCTTCCACCAATAAAACGGGTATTTTTCATAGTAAACCCATAAAAAGATATATAATCCAGATTACAATGCTCAAAAACAACACTAAATAAAAAATCGTTGCACACGCTAAAATCAATCCCTAATAATTTACAGTTGATAAATATTACTTCCTGAAAAGAAGTTTCTTTCATCATTACATCACTAAACTTACAAGAATCAAATGTGCACTCTAAAAAAGTTACAACAGACATATTAGTGTTAGAAAAATCACAATTGACAAAAGTACAGTTGTCATATTCTTTTGAGGGTAATTTTTGATCAGAAAAACTCTGATTTTTAAAGTTTTTATCAATGATAACGCTCATACGTTTTAAAGAATATTATTTGAGTTTAAAGACATACTATTATACTCATACACGCCAGGGTGGATTTTTTCTATTATCACCTGCAAAATATAAAACTATTAGATTTCCATCAGGATCTTTTAATCTTGCTTCTCTCCATAACCAGCGTTGGTCTATGGGCAATTGGTCAAAAATGATACCTTCTGCAATCAGGCGTTCTACTTCATGATCTAGTATTTCGGTTTCAAAGTACACATAAACTCCTTCGCCCTTAGGTAATTTTTCAACCTGATGAATCGAAAATGTGGCATTTCCTTTTGGACACTCAAAACGAGCATAATGAGGTAATGCCTCTACAATTAAGTGTAACCCTAGTTTTTTATAAAAGGTAATAGATTTTTCAACATTAATAGCAGGAACTGTTATTTGATTTAGATTCATAACTTATTACTATTTTACCTATTGACACTTTTACCTATCCAAATTCGTACTCTTTTACAATTTTCTTCTCTTTTTTTCTTGAGACAATAAATTGAGTTCTCTACTGGTTTGACCTGCTACCGAAGTATTTTCTTCTGCTCTTCTTATTAAGTATGGCATCACATCTCTTACAGGGCCAAATGGTAAATATTTTGCAACGTTATACCCTAATTCTGCCTGGTTAAAACTAATATGATCACTCATACCAAATAATTGACCAAACCATACTCTAAAATCATTTTTGGCAATATTACGTTCTTTCATTAATTGCATCGCCAAATAGCTACTCTTCTCGTTGTGGGTACCTATAAACACAGAAATATCTTCTATATTATTAAGAATATAGGTCATTGTAGTATCAAAATTCTCGTCGGTATGTTGTTTATCCTTACAAATTGGAGTTGGATACCCTTTTTCGCGAGCACGATCATTCTCTTTTTCCATATAAGCACCTCTTACGATTTTTACACCAATTTTAAATCCAAATACCTTAGCTTCTTCATGTAATTGTTGTAAATATTCTAATCGATCGTGTCTATATAATTGTAACGTATTATAAACAATTGCTTTTTCTTTATTGTATTTGCGCATCATTTTTGCTACCAGTTCATCTGCTGCACCTTGCATCCAACTTTCTTCTCCATCGATCAATACTGCTACATCACAATCATAAGCTTTTTGACAAACCGCATCAAAACGCTCTTCGATACGAGCCCACTCCTGTTCTTCTGATGCTGTAAGTGGCGTTCCTTCTGTTTTCTTTTGCCAAACTAAAAACCTACCTAACCCTGTAGGCTTAAATACTCCAAAAGGCATTGCATCCTTTTCGTCTGCGAATTCTAATAACTCTAGTGTTTTATGTAATACAGCATCGAACTGGGCTTCTTCTTCCTTTCCTTCTACAGAATAATCAAGAACAGAACATACTTTTTTTGAATACATCTTATCTACTACCGGCATACAATCCTCTTCACTTACACCACCGCAAAAATGATCAAAAACAGTCGCTCTAATAAGTCCCTGAACCGGTAAATGTGCTTTTATAGCAAAATTTGTAACAGCAGTACCAATTCTTACCAATGGCTCATTTGCTATCATTTTAAATAAGAAATAAGCTCTTTCTAGCTCAGAATCACTTTTTAAAGCAAATGCGGTCTCTGTGTTATCAAACAAGTTGTTTTGACTCATCAAAATAAGTATTAAAAATTAGTAAATCTGTAATTTTATATAAAAATACGATCGAATATTGCGTATCCCATTAGTATATTTTGCAATATCTGGCAAATATAGAACTTACTAGTTTATTTTATTACAAATTCTGCTTAATTTCGCTGCCTGATAATTAACACATGATTATGAAACCTATTGTCTCAAAAGACTCTGTAGTATATTTTGGTGAAGACTGTTATACCATGTTAAATACGTATCTAGAAAAAGCAAATCATTCTAAGATATGTATTTTGGTAGATACCAACACCCATGAACATTGTTTACCGCTCTTTATGAGTAAAATTGAAAAAGAGTATGACATAGAAATTATAGAGGTTGAACCCGGCGAAATTCATAAAAACATCGAGACTTGTAGTGGTGTTTGGAATGCACTTTCTGACTTAGGAATGGATCGAAAGAGTTTGATGATTAATCTTGGAGGTGGTGTTATCACAGATTTGGGAGGATTTATTGCATGTACTTATAAAAGAGGGATTAGTTATATCAATATCCCTACCTCTTTGTTGGCTATGGTAGACGCTTCTGTAGGAGGAAAAACAGGGGTCGATTTAGGCAACCTAAAAAATATGGTCGGTGTTATTAGTGAATCAGAAATGGTGCTGGTGGATACAGTGTATCTTGGCACGCTACCTGCCGATCAAATGCGAAGTGGTTATGCAGAGGTTTTAAAACACGGGCTTATACAAGACAAAGGATATTGGGATAGAACAAACGATCTTTCTAAACTAAGTACAACAGATCTTGATCAAATAATTTATGATTCTGTCATAATTAAAAATAAAATCGTTTTTGAGGATCCTACAGAACAAAATATTCGTAAATACCTTAATTTTGGTCATACACTGGGTCATGCCATAGAATCCTTTTACCTCACTCATCCAGAAAAACCTACTTTATTACATGGTGAAGCGATCGCAATTGGGATGATTATGGAAGCCTATATCTCTGTGGAATTATTATCATTAACAAACAATGAGTTAGATCAAATTACCAAAGTACTATTAGCAACTTTTCCTAAAGTAGACATCGATTCTAATGATCATAAAGCTATCATGGATCTTCTAGTACATGATAAAAAGAACGAGAGCGGAAATATCTATTTTGTATTATTAAATACCATTGGAGATGCAAAGTATAATTGTATCGCTTCTGATGAATTAATAATTAAATCGTTTGAGTATTATCAATCTGTGTAAATACTAAATTTCACAAGGATATAAAACATAGAAAAGAGGTCGTCTAAAAAGTTATTTTTAGGCGATTTTCTTTTTCATCCATTATGGTTTTTGTTGATTTTTTTCAATTTTAGGATTAAAAGATGTGTTTTAAAAAGGCACACGCAATCCTAT